>DASSHJ010000257.1:0-4615 GCA_035692965.1 Nitrosospira sp.
TTGGGCATGCGAAAAATCAGGCAGGAAAAACTCCGGTGGATAGATAGCGATCACCTCGGTCGCACACAATCGATACGATCACGGCGTTGTGGACCTCCGCGGAAATCTTCAGGGCTGCGGCCAGAGCACCACCTGATGAAATGCCGGCAAAAATCCCCTCCTCTCGCGCCAGCCGCCGGGTCATATCCTCAGCTTCCGCCTGTGACACGCGCATCAGACAGTCAACACGGCTGGAATCATATATTTTGGGAAGATACGCTTCAGGCCATTTACGGATTCCCGGAATCTGCGCGCCCTCCTCCGGCTGCACGCCGATAATCTGGATTTCCGGCTTTTTTTCCTTGAAGTATCTGGAACAACCCATTATCGTGCCGGTCGTGCCCATGCTGCTCACAAAATGCGTGATCGTCCCTTCTGTATCTCGCCAGATCTCGGGGCCTGTGCCTTCGTAGTGCGCCCTGGGATTATCGGGGCTCGCAAACTGGTCAAGGATGACTCCGCGCCCCTCGTCACGCATCCGCTCAGCCACATCGCGCGCCTCTTCCATGCTGCCCTCTTTCGAAGTCAGTATGATTTCCGCCCCGTAAGCCCTCATGGATTGCCGCCGTTCTATGCTGAGATGCTCTGGCATGATCAGTATGAGCGGATAGCCCATGATTGCGGCAGCCATCGCCAATGCGATCCCCGTATTGCCACTCGTTGCCTCTATCAGCGTATCACCCGGCTTGATGTCCCCGCGTTCCTGCGCCCGGGTGATCATGGATAAAGCAGGCCGGTCCTTCACCGAGCCTGCCGGATTATTCCCTTCCAGCTTAACGAGTATGGTGTTGCTGGTAATTCCCGGCAAATGCTTGAGTTTCACGAGGGGCGTGTTGCCGACGAAATCTTCTATGGTTTTAAACATGAGAGCTAATTCAAAAATGGTGGCAACGGTAAAGGATAATTACGAAAGCCGAGATCTGTTGAAAGCCGAAATATCTGTTTCAGGCCGGATTAGTGGACTGTAATTTCCGTAGCGTGGGTAGAGCGAAGCGTAATCCTTCAAAACGATTGTGGGTTTCGGTCACAGGGCCTCCACCCACGCTATGACTTTGCGGCTACCGGACAGGCAATTTGTTTTCCTTTCTGGCCGCCGCAGCCCCACTCCCGACCGTAATATCCTTGCGCACCCGCTTCATGATAGCCGGACCTATGCCATTCACTTTCTCCAGATCGTCGGGCGACTTGAACGGTCCGTTTTTCTTACGATATTCGATGACCGCCTTGGCTTTTGCCGGGCCAATTCCCTGGAGCGTTTCCAGCTCGGCCTGGGTGGCTGTGTTGATGTTTACCCCCGCAAGGGCCGAACCAAAAAATGCCAAAAGGATGATGAAAAGTAATTTTTTCATGCCCCTGCCCGGCCTACGGTAGCGCCGCTATTTCAGAAGCAAGCGCTCTTGAGATCACTCTCACTCTTTCAACTGTTGGATCAGAACGGAATATCATCATCCATATCATCAAACCCGCTGCTGCTCCGGGGCGGAGCCTTGCTGCCCGATGAACTGGGTGCAAAACCGCCTTCTTCCCTGTCCGGCGCTTCAAACGAGGCGCTACCCGGTTTGCTGCCCAGCATTTTCATGTCGCTCGCAATAATGTCAGTGGTATAGCGCTCCACCCCGGATTTATCGGTCCATTTACGGGTCTCCAGGCGTCCTTCAACATAGACTGGACGACCCTTTTTCAGGTATTCACCCGCTATTTCTGCCAGTTTGCGATAGAACGTCACGCGGTGCCATTCGGTTTTTTCCTGCTTTTCGCCGTTTTTATCCTTCCAGGTTTCCGTGGTTGCCACGGTAATATTAGTCACTGCCTCGCCATTGGGCATATAACGGGTTTCCGGATCCTTGCCCAGGTTACCGATAAGGATGACTTTGTTGACTGATGCCATTTATGCCTTACCTCCCAATAATTGAACAACACCTTGCTCGTCAAATCCTCGCATGTCGACCTTCAGGTAAGCCACCCCCTCGCTTGCCAGCACAAGTGCCTCATGGACACCGGGCAGTGATGCCAGTTCACGTGATAATCCGTTGGCTTTTCCGGTATCCATCTTCTCCACGTGGTACATCCGCGTACGAACGGCAGCGGGCGCCTTCATGGTAATGGCAAATAAAAGCCAGGACAGGAGGAGCGCGCCGCAGAACGCGAACAGCGCAGTACTGCCATAATGCTGAAAAAGGTAACCTCCCACGCTTGCGCCGACAAACGTACCGAGGAATTGCACGCTGCTATAGACGCCGATAGCCGTGCCCTTGGCACCGACCGGGGCGATTTTCGAGATGAGCGACGGCAAAGTTGCTTCCAGCAGGTTGAAAGCGGCGAAAAATACCAGCAGTGCGAGTGCCATGCCCCATAACGAATCAAATGAATACGCCAGCATTGCCTGGCTCACAAGCAGCACGGCAACCGAAATGACAAATACCTGCTTGAGTTTTGCTTTTTTTTCCCCATATATGATTGCAGGAACAACGAGCACCATCGAGAGAAGCAATACTGGAAAATAGACTTGCCAATGCTCATCCGCCGCCAACCCCGCCCCACGCAGCGACAACGGCACAACCAGCCATAGCGCCATTAGCGTTGCGTGAAGGGCAAAAACACCAAAATCCAGGCGAAGCAGTTCGCCGTTGCGAAGCACATTGTGAAACCGGCCCGCGGACGCTTCGGTATCGGAATGAAAGCGGCTGACGATTGGATCGGGAACGACTCTTGAGACGACGGCCATGGCCAGCAGTGCCAGCACGCCTGTCATTACAAAAATTCCGGGGACGCCGATCAGTCGGTTCAACATGGGCGCAATCACGAGCGAAAGCGCGAACGTGGCTCCAATAGTCATCCCGATCGCGGCCATCGCCTTTGTGCGATGTTCCTCACGCGTCAAGTCGGCAGCGAGCGCCATCACAGCAGCCGAAATCGCGCCCGCCCCCTGGATGATCCTGCCAAAAATGACCCAATATATATTGCCGGCAGAGGCTGCGACGAAGCTTCCGATGGCGAAAAGGATCAAGCCTCCGTAAATGACCGGCTTTCGACCGTAGCGATCAGACAGCCAGCCAAAGGGGATCTGGAGTAGCGCTTGGGTGAGTCCATACGCCCCGAGTGCAACGCCAATGAGTGTGTAATCACTTCCGCCCGGCAAATGCTCGGCGTAAAACGCAAATACCGGAAGGATGATAAACATGCCCAGCATGCGCAACCCGTAAATGCTCGCAAGCCCGGCGGTAGCGCGCTTCTCCGCGGCAGACATTTTGTCGGGCAAAGCTGAATGGGACATCAATCGGTTGGGAAAAAGGAGGAAAGTTGCGTATATTAGCAGGTTTGACCAATGCTCAGATAGCCTCAGGCAGATCTGCCGGGCCTCTTACGCTCAACTCGGCCCACCGGGCCAAAGCTATCGAACCAACCAATGGAACTCATAAGAATTCGCGGCGCGCGCACGCACAATCTCAAGAACATCAATATTGATCTGCCGCGAAACAAGCTCGTCGTCATCACCGGCCTGTCGGGGTCCGGAAAATCGTCGCTTGCGTTCGATACGCTTTATGCAGAGGGTCAGAGACGGTATGTCGAGTCGCTCTCCGCCTACGCGCGGCAGTTCCTCCAGTTGATGGAAAAGCCGGACGTTGATCTCATCGAAGGGCTATCACCTGCCATAGCAATCGAGCAGAAAGCAACGTCTCACAATCCCCGTTCAACCGTGGGCACGGTTACTGAAATACATGATTACATGCGGCTGCTGTTCGCGCGCGTGGGCGATCCCCAGTGCCCGACCCACGGCATTACGCTTGCTGCGCAGAGTGTTTCCCAAATGGTGGATTATGTGCTGCAGCTGCCACCGGAAACCCGGCTCATGATCCTTGCGCCTATGGTTGTGGGACGCAAGGGCGAACAGATGGAGTTAATCGATGAATTTCGGGCGCAAGGGTTCATACGGCTGAGAATCGATGGGAAGGTGCATGAAATCGAGGATCTCCCCAAGCTGCAAAAAAACAAAAAGCATACGATCGAAGTAGTGATCGACAGGCTGAAGGTTTCGCCTGACTCCAAGCAGCGCCTGGCCGAGTCTTTTGAAACCGCACTGCGTCATGCTGACGGACGCGCGTTGGCAGTGGAGATGGATTCAGGTGTCGAGCACCTGTTTTCTGCCAAATTCAGCTGTCCGGTTTGCAGCTACTCATTGCCGGAGCTCGAACCCCGGCTGTTTTCCTTCAATAATCCGATGGGAGCGTGCCCGAGGTGCGATGGGTTGGGAAAAATAACTTTTTTCGATCCCAAGCGGATTGTGGCGTTCCCGCATTTATCGCTCGCTTCGGGCGGGATCAAGGGATGGGACAAGCGCAATCAGTTCTATTATCAGATGCTGTCGAGCCTCGCTAATCACTACGGGTTCGACCTCGAAATTCCTTTCGAGCAACTGGCCATCCCGATCCAGGACGTTATTCTGAATGGCTCAGGAAAGGAAAAAATCACGTTCGCGTATTTGAACGAGAATGGCACATGAAGCTACCGGAAGCACCCGTTTGAGGGAATTGTTCCCAATATGGAACGGCGCTACAGGGAGACGGAATCGGTTACC
>DASSHJ010000258.1:0-12324 GCA_035692965.1 Nitrosospira sp.
GCTACTTCTGGCTTGCAAATAGCATTTCCGCCGCATGCCTGCGCGTCGTTTCTGTGATTTTTACCCCGCCTAGCATGCGTGCAATTTCCTCGATCCGCTCCTCCTTGTTGAGGGCGGTAATCCGGCTCGATATCGTGCCATCGCCCCCCGACGAACCAGCTGTTTTCGTAATCAACCACTGATTGTCTGCTGCTGAAGCAACCTGGGCGAGATGGGTGATGCATAGGATCTGGCGCTGGCCGCTCAGTTTTTTAAGCATTTCACCGACGATTTCTGCCACTCGCCCGCCGATCCCGACGTCAACCTCATCAAATATCAGGGTGGGTGCTGCGCCAAGCTTGCTCGTGATCACGTGGATGGCCAGGCCAATACGAGACAGTTCTCCTCCGGATGCGACCTTTGCCAACGGTCGCAAGGGTAAGCCCCGATGTGCGGCCACTTGAAATTCGATCTGCTCCATTCCGCCCGCATTTCCACTCTCAAGCGGAGTTAGCGCAATGTTAAATTCTCCTCCTTCCATCGCCAGCGTCTGCATCGCGGCGGTGACTTCCTGGCCAAGCCGTATGGCGGCCTCGGTTCTTTTGGCGCTCAACTCTCTGGCAAGCTCGAGATACCTGTTTAAGGAAGTTTCCTCTTCCTTTGCCGATACTTCGTCGTCTTCCTGCTGATCAAGTTCTGCCAATCGTTTTGTAGCCTCCTGCAACAGATCCGCCAGTTCAACAGGCGAAACGCGGTACTTCCTTGCAGCAGTGTGTATCGCTGCCAATCGTTCCTCGACTTCACGCAAGTGCTGGGGATCAAGATCGAGGCGCTGCTGGTATCGCCCGAGTTCGTACGCGGCCTCCTGCAACTGAATCTGCGCGGAGTCGAGTATTTCCAGCAAAGGCTTGAGCCCTTGGTCATAATCGAGCAAGTGGTTCAGGCGCGAGATGACTGAGTTGACCTGCGCAAGCGACGAGAATTCGCTTTCGGACAGCGCTTCCGATCCCGCTTGCGCAGCTTCGAGCAAGCTTGCGGCATGAGAAAGACGGCTGTGATCGGCCTGCAGCGCCTCCCACTCATCGACGGAAAAATTTAGCGCGGAAAGCTCGTTCACCTGCCATTGCAAACGCTCGCGCTCCTGGTTGAACACATCGGAGCGTCCTTCCCAGTCAGCACGCCGTTTCCGCAACTCCTGCCAGTGCCGATACGCTTCGCCTACCTGTTGCGCCAGCTCGCGAGTTCCGCAAAAAGCATCAAGAAGGTCACGTTGAGCATCTGCTCGCAGCAATGACTGATGTGCATGCTGACCCTGAATGTCCACCAGTTTCTCTCCCGCTGTGCGCAATTGCTGCAACGTTGCTGAACAACCATTGATAAAGCTTCGCGACCTCCCGTTAACATCCACGAGGCGGCGTATCAAGCAGATGCGCTCATCGGAGTCTTCGCTCTCAAGACCATTTTCCCGCAACCAGAGAGCCAAGCCGGGCAACGCCTTGATATCGAACTCAGCACTTATTTCGGTGCGCTCACACCCGTTGCGCACATTGGCTGCGTCGCTGCGCTCGCCAAGAACAAGCGATAACGCGTCGATCAAAATAGATTTGCCTGCGCCCGTCTCCCCGGTAAGCACGGTAAAACCGGGGGCAAATTCGAGCTCCATGCGGTCAACAATGACAAAATCCCGAATGCTGAGAAACTTTAGCATTGGCAGCTCACGCGATGTTTCGCGGCAAGCCGCTCCAGCCCAGCTTCTCCCGTAGTACCCGATAGTAGCTGTGGTCGGAAGGATGCAACAGCGTGGCCCTGTATGGGGAACGCCTGACAATGACGTTATCGTACTCCTGGAGGTCGAAGTGCGAATGGCTGTCCGAGTGCACGCGCGCCACGGATGTGCGATGCATCAAAATTTCCACAATGGCGTCCGGCCCTACCACGATAGGGCGGTTGCTAAGCGTATGCGGACTGACAGGTACGAGGGCAATCAGCTCCAGGCTGGGGTGCAGGATGGGGCCCCCCGAAGATAATGCATATGCTGTGGATCCTGTCGGAGTCGCCACGATCAAACCGTCAGAGCGCAAGGAGTAGACATACTCCCCATTGATCCGGACCTCGAATTCGATCATATTTCCGCCTATTCCCCGGCTCACCGCTACATCGTTTAAAGCGAGAGCACTGAACAAGACGCTGTTCTCACGCGAAACTTCACCGCAAAGCAGCATGCGGCGCTCTTCAATATATTGCCCATCGAGCATGGAGCCCAGCGTTTCCACCATATTCTCGATCGAAAGATCGGTGAGAAATCCGAGGCGCCCCTGGTTGACCCCGACCAGGGGAACGTTGCGTGGCGCAAGCTTGCGGGCGATGTTGAGCATTGTGCCGTCGCCGCCCAACACGACGGCCAGGTCCACCTCCGTGCCGATCTCCTCCAGGTCCATGACCGGCCATTCGTTATCGGCGACATTGGAAGCAGTAAGGCAATCAAGGATTACTTCCACATCCCTCTCCCGCAAATATCTCCCCAATCTCAGCAATGGTGGGATTATGTCGTTATTTTTATATTTTCCGATTAGCGCTACTGTTTTAAATCGGGAACTCGGCATCTCGGGATTTAATCTCAATCTGATAGGAGTTAGCGACCAGCGCCTGTTTCCAAAAAAACGTACTCAAGATTAAACCATATCGGCCGATAGGTGACAAAGCATTCGGATGAATCCTTGAATCCTGAAAACACACATTGAAAAACGTCAGCAAAAGTTGCATCGGTTCAAGTTATTGCCGGGCCGGAAGCTCAACCGGTTTAAAATTCAATCCTGTTGTACAATATCCCGATGCTTAATGAACGTGCAAAAATATTGCTGAAGACGCTTGTTGAACGCTATATCAGCGAAGGACAGCCAGTGGGTTCCCGCTCGCTGTCAAAATCCTCCGGACTTGATCTCAGCCCAGCTACCATCCGTAACGTCATGGCTGATCTGGAGGAGATGGGGTTTGTTGCCAGCCCCCACGCTTCCGCCGGAAGAATACCGACTCATCGAGGCTACCGTTTTTTCATCGATACACTGCTGGTCGTCAAGCCTCTCGATCTCATGGAAATCCACCAACTGGAGGATAACCTGCCCCCTGATAATCCTTCGCGCCTTTTTAACTCGGCTTCACAATTGCTCGCCGAATTGACCCGCTTTGCGGGCGTGGTTGTCGCCCCGAAACGCAGCAGCGCAGTCTTCCGCTATATCGAGTTCATGGCGTTGTCAGAGAAGCGTGTTCTGCTTATCATCGTGACGCCTGAGGGCGATGTTCAAAACCGTGTGCTTTTTACCGACCGGGCATACAGCCAGGTTGAATTGATCGAAGCGGCAAACTTTATCAATCAGAACTATGCCGGGCACGCAATTGACGACATTCGAACCCGGCTGCAGAATGAGCTGAAACAGCTGCGCCGGGATGTGACAACGCTGATGGCGGCAGCCATCGAAGCGGGCGACGAAGCCATCCGTGAACATAGCGGAGCAGTTGTCGTGGCAGGGGAGCGCAAATTGCTGGATGTGCAGGACATTTCCAGTAATATGTCGACATTGAAAAAATTATTTGATCTTTTCGAGCGCAAGACGGCGTTGCTGCAATTGCTGGAGTTCAGCCGCAAAGGCGAAGGTGTGCAGATCTTTATTGGAGATGAATCTGGCGTGGTCACGCTGGATGAGTTTAGCGTGGTTACGGCGCCTTATGAAGTGGATGGAAAAGTCGTGGGAACCGTGGCGGTGATCGGTCCGACCCGCATGGCCTATGAGCGTGTCATTCCGGTCGTGGATGTCACTGCCCGGCTGCTCTCCAGCGCGCTGTCCCAGCATTGAGCCACCGAGCTGCTGCTCTTCCGTTACTTGATCCGCCGTTTGCCATGGAAACGGCCACCAGCCCGAGTTGGCTATCGTGATTTCGCCGGAAACACCCGGTCAGCAGGGAACCCCCAGCCAGGTTAGCGTACTGCTGATCAATCTTGGCACCCCCGACGCACCTACTCCAGAGGCCCTGCGGCCTTACCTCAAGCAATTTCTGAGTAATCCTCGGGTCGTGGAGTTCCCCCGATGGGCCTGGTGGCCGATCCTGAACGGGGTCATACTGAATACCCGCCCAAGAAAATCGGCCGAGAAATACGCCCAGATATGGATGCCTGAAGGGTCGCCATTGAAGGTGCACACTGTTCGCCAGACCGAGCTTTTACGTGAAGAACTGGCGAAGCGCGTTGAAGCCGCCCCCATTGTAGAATATGCAATGAGCATCGGCAATCCGTCTATCGGCGCTGTGCTTGGGAAAATGAAAGAGCGGGGATGCGAACAGATTTTGATACTGCCGCTTTACCCTCAATATGCATCCAGCAGTACGGCTTCGGCATATGACGAGATATTCGCGCAACTGTCGCGGATGCGTAATGTCCCCGCATTGCGGACCGTGAAGCATTATCATGACGACCCCGGGTACATCGCCTCGCTTGCGCAAAACATTCGCGATTATTGGAGCGAAAACGGCAATCCCGACAAACTGGTGATGAGTTTCCATGGAGTGCCGCGCTCCACGCTCGATAAGGGCGATCCCTATCACTTCGAGTGCCAGAGAACCGGAAGATTGCTGGCCAAAGCACTTACCCTGGATGAAAGCGATTACCGGATTTGCTTCCAGTCCCGCTTTGGCCGGGCAGAATGGCTGAAGCCATATACAGCGGCCACACTGGAACAACTGGGTGCCCAGCACGTCGGACGAGTGGATGTCGTCTGCCCTGGTTTCGTATCCGATTGCCTCGAAACGCTCGAAGAAATCGCCATGGAAGGCAAAACCCTGTTTATGCGAGCGGGTGGAAAGGCGTTTCACTATATACCTTGCCTCAACGAACGCCGCGACTGGATATGTGCGCTGGCTGATATTGCGCTTGATAATCTGAATGGCTGGGTGGACGTGCAGGATGCGGAGAAGGGAGCGAGTCGAATGGCCCAACCTCTCCCCCAAGGTGCCAGTGCGTAATACCAAGGCTGGGCGCGCCAGGCTTAACTCCCCTATCCAGGAGTGGGAGAGGGATCAAAACCACCTTAGGAAGCCGGATTGTGGCTTACTACTTTCCCTGACCACTAAACCGGCTGCGCATGAACTGGATAAAACCGGGCAGCACTGAAATGATAATGATCGCGAAGATGAAGAAGGTTAGATTGTTTTTCACCACAGGCACGTTGCCGAAAAAATAGCCCCCGAAGACAAAAAAACTGATCCAGAAAACACTGCCGAACGCGCTGTACGCGATGAACCTGGGATAGATCATGCGCCCGATACCAGCGACGAATGGCGCAAAGGTTCGAATAATCGGAAGAAACCGGGCAAATATTATCGTCTTGCCCCCGTGCTTTTCATAGAACTCATGCGTCTTTTGCAAATGAGCGCGATTGAGCAAAGGAGAGCTGGAGTTCTTGAATATCCTGGGGCCGAAATAGCGCCCGATCCAGTAATTCGTGTTATCCCCTGAGAATGCTGCAAGCATGAGCAGCGTAGCGAGCCATTGAACTTCCATCGCTCCGGTAGCTGCAATTGCACCCGCTACAAACAAGAGTGAATCGCCAGGCAGAAATGGGGTTATCACGAGCCCGGTTTCGCAGAAAATGATCAGGAACAGGATCAGGTAAACCCAGTCGCCATAATTCTGAACCAGCCATATGAGATGTTTATCCAGGTGGAGAACGATGTCGACAAATGTGGCGAGAATTTCCAAGATTATGATCGGATAGATTGAGGGGGAGATACGGAAGGAGGAAGGCCGGCGATCTCGATCAGGGCATTGCTTCTGCTTCTTTCTTTTCCGGCTTGACAAGATCTTCGCGAGAGACACCCAGCAGCATCACGATGGGGCTTGCCACCAGCACTGAGGAGTAAATTCCGAAGAGAATGCCGATGGTCAGCGCGAGCGCAAAGTAATGCAGCGCCTCCCCTCCAAAGAACAGCATGGCGGTTACAACCAGTTGTGTACAACCATGGGTGATGATCGTGCGTGACATGGTGCGAGTAATGGCGTTATCTATCACTTGCGCGACCGTTGCCTTGCGCATTTTGCGAAAGTTTTCCCGTATCCGGTCGAATACCACCACCGACTCATTCACCGAGTAGCCGAGGATTGCAAGGATCGCCGCCAGCACCGTGAGCGAGAACTCCCATTGGAAAAAGGCAAAAAACCCAAGAATGATTACGACGTCGTGCAGGTTGGCGATGACGCCCGCGACGCCGAACTTCCATTCGAACCGCATTGCAAGGTATGCAATGATGCCGAGCGAAACGATCAGCAATGCCAGGGCGCCGCTTTCGACCAGCTCCTGGCCTACCTGGGGCCCGACAAACTCGACCCGCCTTATCTCGGCGTCCTGGTTTTCCTGGCGAAGAGCCGCTATTACTGTGTCCGACAGCCGGGCGCTGGAAAGATCCGGGCGGGCCGGAAGGCGTATCAACACGTCTCTTGACGTTCCAAAGTTCTGCACGCTTACGTCGGGCATTCCGAGCTTCAGAAGGGTTGCCCGTATCCTGTTGATGTCCGCAGGCTGCGAATAACCGACCTCCATGACGGTACCGCCCGTAAAGTCGACCCCAAGGTTCAATCCCTTGTTGTACAGAAAAAATAATGCGGCAATAAACGTCACCAGCGAAATCGTCGTGGTGTACTTTCCCCAGCTCATGAAGGGAATGTCGCGCTTGATCCTGAAAAATTCCATGCTGGCCCTTCGCCTGAAAATTGTTCTTAAAAAGAACGCTAGGCTTTGCTCGCCCTTGAACTCACACTTTTATCTACCGGCCTTTTATCCACTGGCTTCCATACCTGACCGATCGAGACTCGTTCCAGCTTCCGGCGTCCGCCATAGACAAGATTGACCAGTCCGCGTGACACCATGACCGCGCTGAACATCGATGTGAGAATCCCCAGGCACAGCACAACGGCAAAGCCTTTGACAGGGCCCGAACCAAAAGCAAACAAGGCAATGCCTGCAATCAGGGTGGTAATGTTCGAATCAAGTATGGTGCCAAACGCCCGCTCGTACCCCGCGTTGATTGCGCCTTGAGGCGGCATCCCCTGCCTCAGTTCGTCACGGATACGCTCGTTGATCAGTACATTCGCATCGATAGCCATGCCTATGGTAAGCGCTATGGCTGCCATGCCCGGCAGCGTCAGGGTGGCCTGTAAAATGGAAAGCAGACCCACCAGAAGCAGCAGGTTGACGCCGAGCGCCAGTACCGAAATAAAGCCAAACACCAAGTAGTATACGGTCATGAAGACGGCGATCGCAGCAAAACCGAACAGTGTGGAATTGAAACCCCGGGCAATATTGTCTGCCCCAAGGCTGGGGCCAACCGTGCGCTCTTCGATGATATCCATGGGTGCCGCCAGCGCTCCCGCCCGCAGCAAAAGCGCAACGTCCCTCGCTTCTTCGGTCGTCATGCGCCCGCTGATCTGCACCCGTCCCCCACCGATCTCTTCACGGATCACCGGCGCCGTAATGACCTCCGCCTGGTTCTTCTCGATCAGCAGGATGGCCATGCGTTTCCCTACGTTGTCATGGGTCAGCTGCCGGAAAATGCGCGCGCCATTATTATCGAGGTTGAGGTGCACGGCCGGCTGGTTGTTGTTATCAAAACCGGCTTGCGCATCGTTGATGCGGTCGCCTGTGAGCACGACCTGCTTCTTCACAAGTAACGGCCCACCGCCCCGCTCAGTGTAAAGTTCAGAGCCAAATGGAACCTGCCCGCGCAGGGCGTCCTGCACGTCATGCTCCTCATCCACCATCCGCACTTCCAGCGTGGCTGTTCGCCCCAGGATATCCTTGGCTTTGGCCGTATCCTGTACCCCAGGCAGTTGCACCACGACGCGGTCCGCTCCGGCCTGCTGAATAATGGGCTCGGCTACGCCAAGCTCGTTCACACGGTTGCGCAACGTTGTAATATTCTGCTGTACGGCCGAGTCCTGGATACGCTTCTGCGCCTCCGGCTTGAGTGTGGCGATCAAATGGAACTCGGTCCCCGCATTGTCTTCCCTGATGTTCAGATCGGTATAGGTCTTGTTGATTTCAGCCTCACCTTTTGCTCTCGATTCAGCATTCCGGAATTTCACGACGATTTGGGAGGCCTGCCTGTCCAGGCCGGCATAGGGAATTTTCTTCTCCCGTAGAGTGCCTCGTATATCCGCGCCAAACCTGTCGAGCGCCTTGGAAAGAGCGCCCTTCATGTCCACCTGCAGCATGAAGTGAACACCGCCGCGTAGGTCTAGCCCCAGGTACATCGGCAGAGCACCTATGCTGGACAACCATTGCGGAGAATTTGAAAGCAGGTTCAGGGCGACCATATACCCATTGCCGAGGGTGGCCTGGAGCATGTCCCTGGCCTTGATCTGCGCGTCGGTATCGGTAAACCGGACTTTGACCCCACCCGCATCGAGAAATATTCCATTGCTGGCAATGCCCGATTTCTTTAGCGCATCCTCCACGCGCTGAAGAAGCGCAGTGTCGGCCTTGGCGGCTGTTCGCAGCGGTGAAATTTGTACAGCGGGCGATTCGCCGTAGAAATTGGGAAGCGTATAGAGTAATCCAAGAAGGATGGAAACCCCAATAATCAGGTACTTCCAGAAGGGGTAGCGATTCATGTCTCAGGAGTGGAAACGAAGGGAGCGAAAGGAAAGAAGGGGTGGGAAGGTGCGCCCTTCGAGTGTTGCTGTGAAATTCGATTTATTCCTTTTCAATACTGTTCAGGGTTCCCTTCGGCAGGAGCGTCTGAACGGACGATTTCAGCATGGTGACCCGCACATTTTCGGCAATTTCAAGAATGACGTAATTTCCGCTGACTTTGACGATACGTCCCAGTTCGCCGCTTGAGGTCGTTACCTCGTCCCCCTTTTGCAGCGCATCGATCATCAATTTTTGTTCCTTGGCGCGTTTTGCCTGGGGACGAATCAGCAGAAGATAGAATACCGCGAAGATAGCGATCAGCGGCAGCAGGCTCATGAAATCAGCACCCGGCTGAGGGGTGGCAGCGGCCTGGGCAAATGCTTCACTAATCAGCATGGCATTTCTCCGGTAAAAATTTCAAAAGTAAACGATGATTTTAGCATGATGTGCCGTGGCCCAGAAATTGTTGTGCATAAGTCTCAAACCGGTCGGCTTCGATCGATGAACGAATTTCTCCCATCAATTGCTGGTAATAATATAGATTATGGAGGGTATTGAGACGCGCACCCAGCATTTCGCCCGTACGTTGCAGGTGGTGCAGATAAGCGCGGGTAAAATGACCGCATGTATAGCAGCCGCACTGCTCGTCCGGCGGCGATGTATCGAGCCGGTACTGGTTGTTGCGCAGCTTGATAATGCCATTGCGCGTAAAGAGCCAGCCGTTGCGCGCATTGCGTGTAGGAAGAACGCAGTCGAACATGTCCACTCCTTGTGCCACTGCGTGAACGATATCTGCGGGCGTGCCAATCCCCATCAGGTATCGCGGCTTGTCCGCCGGCAACTGGGGACAGGTGTGCTTCAGGATGCGCTCCATATCGTCCTTTGGTTCACCCACGGAAAGGCCGCCGATTGCATAGCCGTCGAAACCGACATCCAGCAACCCGGAAAGTGAACGGTCTCTAAGAGTTTCGTACATGCCGCCCTGAACAATCCCGAACAACGCATTGGTGTTCCTGCGGTCGTCGTGCGCTCGCCGCGAGCGTTCTGCCCAGCGCAAGCTCAATTCCATCGAGCTTTCAGCCGCCCGCTCGTCAGCGGGATAAGGCGTGCACTCATCGAATATCATGACGACATCCGAGTTGAGCACACGCTGGATATGCATCGACTCTTCAGGCGTCAAAAAGCAGGCATCCCCGTTTACCGGAGATCGGAACTTGACTCCTTCTTCGCTTATCTTTCGCAGCACCCCCAGGCTGAATACCTGGAAGCCCCCCGAATCCGTCAATATAGGCCGTTCCCAGCCCATGAAACGGTGCAGGCCTCCATGCGCCTCGATCACCTCGAGGCCGGGTCGCAGCCATAAATGAAATGTATTGCCGAGAACGACGTGAGCGTCCACTCCACGCAAGTCGGCCGGAGACATGGTTTTGACTGCGCCGTAAGTGCCGACAGGCATGAATGCAGGAGTTTCGACAACCCCATGCGAGAGTGTCAGGGTGCCACGACGCGCTAATCCCTCAGTTCGATGCAGCTTGAATTCCATTTGGATCAGAAGGGGTAGATCAGGTAGTTTTAAGGGTGGATCAGGTAGTTCTAATATAGTGATGAAGCAAGATTTAAGGACCAGCGAGCGACGTACGGGTAACTGACCGACTTGTAGCCCCAGGAAGTCATCAATGCCTCATCTCTCCCATTTATGGGAAAGATGCCAGGAGAGAGACCTTAGTGCGCCACCCTCGCCTGTAGCCCTGGAACCTTGTCAACTCCTCTCTCCCATTTTATGGGAGAGAGGCCGGGAGAGAGGGCGAATTTTGGAAACACTCCTCTCCCTCGCCCTCGCCCACAGTGGGAGAGGGGAAAGAATCTGGTTTCAAGCAGCTTGGGTTGTTGTGATTAATAATAAGTCTCTGCTGTAAAAACAGAGTCCTATTCAGGTCCTTGAGTAAGCTATAAAAAAATCAAATCAAAAAATAATCACGCGTTCCGCTCGATCAGCATGGCATCTCCATAACTGAAAAAACGGTAGCGCTGGTCAACCGCATGCCGATATGCATTTCGAATGTTCTCGACTCCGCCAAAAGCGGAGACGAGCATCAGCAAAGTCGAGCGTGGAAGATGAAAATTGGTCAGCAAGCGTTCGACCACTTGGAAACGATATCCGGGAGTGAGGAAGATATCCGTTTCTCCCCGCCTGGCTTTTAGCTTGCCTCCCGCTGCCGCGGCCTCCAGCGCACGAAGTGAAGTAGTGCCCACGGCCAGCACCCTGCCCCCTCCCGCCCTCGCGCGCGTGATGGACTCCACGGTTTCAGCCGGCACATTGAAAATCTCGCTATGCATCTTGTGCTCGGCAATATTTTCGACGCGTACGGGCTGAAACGTTCCCAGTCCGACATGCAGAGTAACATTCGCCATCACCACGCCCATCTGTTTCAGCGTCTCGAGCATGTGTTCGTCGAAGTGCAACCCGGCAGTAGGGGCAGCCACCGCTCCCGGCTCTTTCCCATAGACCGTCTGATACCGCGCCTCATCCGCTGGCGTTACCGCTCGAGTGATATACGGCGGCAGCGGCAGGGTTCCAAAACGCTCCAATAATTCGATTACGTTGCTTTCGTGCTCGAACTTCAGGGTGTAAAAATCCTCTACGCGCTCAAGCACCACCACCTCAATACACTCGTGCAGGAATAGCCTGGAGCCTGGCTTGGGGGGATGGCTTGAGCGGATAACGGCCTGGACGACGTGTCGGCCGAGCACACGTTCAACCATCACCTCCGCCCTCCCCCCGGTATCCCTCACACCATGGAGTCGCGCCTTCAATACCCGGGTGTCGTTGAACACCATGACGTCTCCCGGCCGTATGTACTTCGGCAGATCGGCAAATGCAGCGTCGCCCAGCGCTCCGGTGGAGCCTTCCAGATGCAGCATCCGGCTGCTTGCCCGCTTCTCGGCAGGAAATTGGGCGATAAGCTCTGGGGGAAGAACGAAATCGAAATCCTGAATTTTCACCCCAATATTATACCCGCGTGTCCATAGGTTCCCATTGCAGCCGGGGAGATTTCAGGCAGGTTGCCGCGGCCTGGGTTTTCAGTAATAATCGCGCTGGCGAAAGAAAAGCCGGTCCCTTGCCGGGATGGCGGAATTGGTAGACGCACGGGACTCAAAATCCCGCGATCGCGAGATCATGGGGGTTCGATTCCCCCTCCCGGCACCATGAGATAATCCGAGGAAGTCCATTAAAGTAAAATAATGCTTTAAAGTCAATCCGTTTTAGTAAAGACCTGCGCCATATGGTATTTTACTGTCCATTGACATCCAAGTGTAAGACGGGTAAAAGAACGGGTAAATTATTTACCGGAGATTCTTTTTACCCGCTATGGCCGCCGAACTATTATCTGATGTAGAAATCCGCAATGCTAAAGCAGGGAACAAGCCGCGCAAGTTGCGCGATGGAAATGGTCTCAACCTCCTGATTCACCCCAACGGTTCCAAATACTTCCAGCTTCGCTACACTCTCCACCGCAAGGAAAAAACGCTTCAGCTCGGCGTCTACCCTGTTATAAGCTTAGCAGAAGCCCGGGTAGCAGCAAAGGCGGCACGCCAACTCGTCGCCAATGACGTAGACCCGGTGCTAAACAAGCGCGTGCAGGCTGCAAGACAAGCGGCCTCCGCT
>DASSHJ010000259.1:0-4376 GCA_035692965.1 Nitrosospira sp.
GATCGAGGCTATGCCAGAGTCGGGCCACGCATCTGTTTCGCGGTTTACCGACCTGCTGCGATGTTTTGCAGCATTGACGACATATTACAAGTAAATCTTGTAATTGTCAAGAAACTTGTAAAGGGGGGATGTGAAAAAGAACGCAAGAAACACTTGCAAAACCGAATGGCTGAAATCCGAGCAGGGAATGACGGGAATAGGGAATGCATGGGGTAGCGCCCCGAAGCGTGGGCGAGGGAACGCACGTTGCAGCGCAGACATAGCGAGCCCGTGGCCCAGTTGTGCAACGTGCACCGCGCTTTTTCTTTTTCGTACGCAACCCAGAGGGACGAGATGAAATTTCATCCGACCCATCGTTACTCGCGGCTTAGAGGCTACTCCGCCGCGCCGCTCATGCCTCGTTCCAGTTGAAATTCGTCACCGTCGCGGCCGAAAAACAAGTATTAACAGGCCCTGGTCCGGCCTGCTCCTATCTTGCAGGTACCCGAACGAAGGGGGCGGAGTTGGATTCCCGCTGGTGCGCTCTCCCCGGGCCATACTCAACCACGTGGTCGTCCTTGAGGATGACTGTATAATCGACAAGATCCTGGATAGCACCTGAAAAATAAGACCAGGCACTTGTCCGCCTCTCAAGATAGAGCAAAACTTCGTAATCACCGCTACGCTGAAATCCGTCCGGATCGCCCGCAACCTTGATCACTTCAGCTTTTGTCATGCCTTCGCGCAGTCCTGTCATTTTGCTGCTTGCGCACGCGGAAAGCGCCAGTGCGAAGAGCAGGGCGAGCACGGCCGATTTCATAAGTTGTCTCCCAAAGAAAATATGTTTATTTTGTTTTTTCGGTGCGTCAGAGTGTAGCTAGCTCTCCAGCTCCTTGATGAGCATCGCCACCTCCGCAATTTCCGCAAGAACTTCTTTCACCGCGAGTTCAAGGGGATACCTGCGTTTTTCAGTTTCGCGCATGTGTTCGGGAAACTTCATGAGATGCTGCTCGCGAATTGCGCGCGCTTTCTCGGACACATGGAAGGCAAACAACATTTCCGCTGTGTCATAGGGTGTTGAGTTCATCACTGCCTCCGTCCTGCCCTAGCAATCCCCTGGACTTCACTCTCGCTCGCCAACAGGTTTTCTTTTTTTCACAACCATTCATCAGCAAGCCTCCTCTTTGTTCCAGCACGATTCGCGTTGTTCCAGCATAGTGCTTCTTCAATTTTAGCTCAATCGGTATATTTGGGCCTTTATTTGAGGGATGGGGAAACGTCGTTTCCCGCTATCATTTATTGTCCGAAGGTAGCGACATCGGGTAAAGGCGGCTTAGGTTCCTTAGGTGCTTAGCCCCTGCTACGCCTGTCGCATTTACGGCGGTCCGGTTGGTGCCGGGGAAACAGTCGCCTATCTGCCGATTGCCGTCTTTCCCCTTGCCTTTGTTCTGTTCCCCCCGGGCAGCCTACGCGGTGGAAATGCCGGTGGCGGATGAGGAGCCAGGTCTGGGGCTGGCAAAGGCTTCAGGTCCACTGCTGCCTCTTCAATTCGCGCCCCTCCAGCGAGTGCCTTGCTTATCGTCACAAGACGCGCCGCATCTTCCACTGACATTCGACGCATGGCCTCCACGACCTCGTCAATGAGCGGATCGCTTGTCGATGGCGGCTTTTCAGGAGCACTTGATCGGGCCGCTCTCCTGTCTTTCTTATATTCCGCAGCTTTCGGTTCTTGCACCGCTTTGGCAGGCGTACTTTCCGCTGCTTCGGTAAATATGCCGAAATGCATAAGCGTCGGAGACAGCTTCAATACTTCCGCGATTTTGCTCAGCCTTTTCCCCCGCGGCTGAGTCGCCCCGGACTCCCACTGCTGAACAGCCTGGGGGGACACCCCCACCAGGTCGGCCAGTTGAGACTGGTTCAGGTTTAGTTTTTCGCGCGCCTCGCGAATGACCTTCGCAAAATTCATACACTCATGATACAAGTAAATCTTGTTGACTGCTTACAAGAATTACTTGACATGTACAAGTATTACTTGTAATAATGGTGACTTGTTGGAGGCTTGAACCTCTGAAAAGTTTCTACTCATCATCAAACGCGAAATGGCTGGCGTGATATCCGATTTTCGAGGGGAATGGCTCGCGAATGAATTATTACGAACGATATTGTGGAGATTATCAGCGCGACATGGTGCATCTCTCGATGGCCAAGCATAGGGCGTAGGCGATGCTGCTGGAACCTATTTCAGCGTCGAAAAGCCGTTGCCCAGTGATTTGGCGAGCCTTTACAGGGTTTGCAGGGCCATGACCTCGGTGGAGCAGCAGGCCGTGAAGGCAGTTGCCGAACAAACAATGGCAGGCGAGATTCCCATGCGAATTAATGATTTTCAGGAACAGCAAATGATGCAAGCAGTACGGACATGTGGTTATGACAAAAAGGGGCAATTGGACTTATGAAAAATCTGAGTGAGGGCAAAGGAGGCAGGGTGGTGACAAGATTCCGGTCAGGAATTGCAGTTGCATATATGGGAGCAATCGTTGGGGTCGGGAATGGAGAAGTTCAGGCGGGTGGGCCCGCCTCCACGGGTACTGTAGCAGGCACGGGAACCTCGTCTGCGGCAAGCGCTTTTGTTTCATCGCAGCAGGCCCAGATGCAGAGCCAGATACAGATTCAGAATAACTCGCAGATGCAGACATCGTCGTCAGGAGCAACGGGAGGGGAAGGGGGATCGGCGAACAACGCTGGAAACAGCCAAGTCGTAAATCTCGCCAACTCAGGTGTGCGAAACAATCCTGCCATTGGACTTGGCCTTATGGTTCCTACTGCACCCTGCCGCGACACCTACTCTATAGGTGCGTCAGCCGCTGGCTTGGGCGGTGCGCTCGCATGGTCGAAAGCCGATCGCGAATGCCGCTTGCAGGATATTGGTGCTGCCTTTATCCGCGCAGGGTTGGTCGATGACGGTCTTGCCTTGTGGTGTTCGATCGACGGGGTCGATGAAATCGCGCCCACCTGCCGGCGTTTGAAGACGGCAAGCCGGAAAGCACCCGCAGTTGCCGGGGCGCCCGGCATGGATCAAGAGAATGCAAGTGACGAAGCAGTAAACGAATTTAGCTGGTGATTCAAAAATCAATTTATAGATCGCAAGAAAGTTCAATCCAAACCAACTGCATAGAAGGAAAAGTGACAATGAAATTCAGAAATCCGGAACACGCGCTGAGATGGGCTTATGAAACGAGCAATAGCCCCATCGTTAAAATCTCGTCGATCCATGCAATGCGTGGGGCCGACAGGGGAGAGGGAGGGCTTTCAAAAGACGAGTTGACGCCCTACGACTTCCATGCTCAGGCGGCACTGATACTGAGCTTATGTTCGAGCGTCCTATCACCCTTGCATATGGCCTACGTGAGTATCCAGTTCGGAAGGGAAGCGGCCGGATTCAATCTGCTCGGACGTCAGCTCGCGGCGAATTTTGGCACCGGGATGCATAGCAGGAAGGGGATCGAGCACGTTATTCGCGCATACTGCGGAGAAAAAATCGGGCTGCGGGAGCTACGTAAAACGATGTCCTGCGGCATGCTCAAGGCGGCATCATTTCGCAACCGGGGTTACGACATGCTGGATGCGATCCATGCCCAGGCGCTGAATATCCTGCGAAGGGAAATGGAAAGCAAGGGATTGGTGCGGTGCGAGGACGCCAGGGAGATAGCGTAGGATTTGTTGAAAAGCGCGCCTGCTTATTGCGGAATTCCTCCGCTGACGCGCACTCTGTTAATCAACATTGAGCAAAGCCGGGGCTTTATCGATTGTTTTGCCAATATCCCCGGCTTTGCAGGTGATCAAGACGTCTTATGCGACCGCACCTATAAGATAATGTCGTTCGTCGCTCCGACAATGTCCAAAGGCGGGTTGCCAACCAGATGGATCTGCAGATCGAGCGATCCTGGAATACCAAACCCGATCACATTCGCTGAAAATATTCCGTTGCTATATGACAATTGGGCTGGAGTGAAGGCTTGATTTCCGTCAACATCGAGATTTGCATCAATACTCGAGAGGTCGATCCGATCCCCTAAGGCAGCCCCATCGCCATTGAAACCAACAATACTGTCGCGAACGATAACCGGGCTGGTTTCTTCAAACCCCGGACTGTCAGACAGCGCGTTGTAATCGAATGTGTCATTGCCAGCGCCGCCATAAAGCCAGTCCCCTCCCTTGCCACCATTCAAATAGTCGTTACCGGCGTCCCCGTAAAGATGATCCGCTCCGTCGCCGCCATACAGGTGATCGTTACCATTGCCCCCGTTCACCCGGTCGTTACCGTTATCGCCAAAGACGGTATCATTCCCTCTCCCGCCTACCAGTACGTCTGAGCGACGGCCTCCAAAAATCCAGTCGTC
>DASSHJ010000260.1:0-10736 GCA_035692965.1 Nitrosospira sp.
GAGACGTCTTAGAAGAGGCTCGCGGCCGAGCTATAGATGCTGATGCGTACGAGGAGCCTCGAAGCCTAAGTTTGCCTGATGCTATTTGCAGGAATCCTCCTCACCCTCGTGCAGCTGTTGCAAGCTAGAGCAAGTCGAGCGCTTCCTTCTAATATATCATGTTGATGGGTTCGCTATGCTCCACCCATTCTGCCTGTAGGTTGCTGCGCCAATTGCATCGCCTCTAGCCGTTCCCGAAGCTCTTCGATTTCATCCAGCAGCTGCATTACCAGTGCCACGCCCGCAAGGTTAATGCCTAGATCGCCTTGCAGTCGTGCAGCCGTTCTCGCCCGGCACATCTGTTCACCGGTGAATCGCCAGAAGTGAGGTTCAGGCTCAGAGGTTCTCGATCGAGCGCTGGTTTCGGGAGTAAGCAGGCCTTCATCGACGAGTTCAATGATATATCCTGTCTGGACGGCGCAGGCCTGGCTGATTTCCGTCAGGGTCAAGAAGTGCTCTTCATCAAGGATGACGCCGCTCAGCCTGGGGACATTCTGCTGTTCCCGTCCGTTTCCCGGCTGGCTCGTGTGTTTTTTGTCCGGTTCGTTTGCCTGCCCTTTATCCGTGGTCATGCTTCGACTCCCAGTTTCGCGCGGGGATTATAGGATTTGAATTGCTCGGCCATTTTTAGGTAAAACGCCTTGTCTGCTTCTCCCGTGGCAGGCGGTGGTTCCGTTCGCAACACAACGTAGAAGTCGCCCGGCGTTTTTGACGGAATCCCTCGACCCTTCAATCGCAGCTTCTGCCCGGTTGTTGAACCCGCCGGTACCTTGAGCTCGACGGTTCCGCCAGGGGTAGGCACCTTTACTGTTGCTCCCAGGACCGCTTCCCACGGAGCAACGGGCAACTCCAGGTATACATCCGCGCCTTCTACACGATAGTAAGGATGAGGCCGAAATTCAATCTCGAGGTACAGGTCGCCCCGTTTTCCTTGCCCAATGCCGGGAGCGCCTTGCCCGGCAAGCCGGATATTCTGCTTGGGCTTGATCCCCTTGGGGATCACGACATTAAGCGTGTGTTCCCGAGTGGATACATGTCCCTGCGGATCGACTTCAGGCACTTGCAGCGCGATCGTACGGGTAGCGCCATTGTACGAATCCTCCAGGTCGATCATTACCTTCGCGTAGTGGTCCTCACCTGGGGCGTGATAACCATATCCGCTCGTTGCTCCTGCCGTCCCTGGGCCTCTCGCGCCTTGACCGGCACGGAAGGCTCCCCCGAACAGCGATTCGAAGAAATCGCTGTATTGGGAAGCGTTACCCCCAGTAAACCCGCGTTCCGAAAATTCGAAGCCCGCGTTCCAGTCGGGCGGCGGCCGAAACTCCTGGTTCGCCTTCCAGTTCGATCCGAGCTGATCGTACGCGACGCGTTTTTCGGGGTCCTTGAGCACTTCGTATGCTTCGCCGAGTTCCTTGAAGCGCGTCTCAGCCTGGGGTTCCTTGCTGACGTCGGGATGATATTTTCGCGCGAGTTTCCTGTAGGCGCGCTTGATCTCATCCTGGGAGGCATCCCGGGCGACGCCCATGATTTTGTAGTAATCCTTGTATTCCATCTATTCGTGACGATGAACAAATCAATGCTTCAGTCTTCATATCAAGACTAGCATAACCGGACGCTTTTCCGGCAATCTGAAACGGCGAGCTTTTGCTATGACTCAGCTTTTGCTTTAACCCATGAGCCCGATTCCATTGCAGAGCCAGTGACTCATCGCAATGTTATGCGAAATGAAGGCTACCGGGGCAATGATTTATTTGGGTTCGGGCCTTTATGCTGCACAGCCGCATTATGACGAATTCGTCTCTTCGTTCCATACCGGAAAACCGTGGCACCGCATTCATTTATCCAGTTCCACTCCGATGGCCGCGCTGAGTGCAGCCTGATCCCATTTTCCCTGGTGGAGACTGCCATTGATGAAAAACGTGGGTGTTCCCGATACGCCGCTACGCACCCCGCCCATGAAATCATGCTCGATGCGTTCACGGAATTTTCCGGTTTCCACGTCATTTTCGAAGGTTTTCATGTCAAGCCCAAGCTCCTGGGCTACGGTCCGGATCAAGTCAGCATCAAGCAGCGGCTGGTTTTCGTACAATGCATCATGCATCTGCCAGAATTTGCCTTCTGCACCGGCAGCTTCGGCGGCTTCGGCCGCAAGCTCTGCCTGATCGTGAATCTGGGTCAAGGGAAAATTTCGAAATACGAAACGCAGAAGAGGCCCGAACTGATCCTCAAGCTGTTTGACGATTACGTACGCTTTTGAACAATAGGGACACTGATAATCAGCGTATTCGACCAGCGTGACGCGGGCGTCGGACGGCCCCTGTGTGTGATCATGCTCGTTCACAGGAATGGTCAGGCTCATGTGTGCCCTCCGGAAATTGATTCCAGGGCGCGTAAAACGCCATCTGTCCCCGGGTTGACGCCAATCGGCGAAACATAACTGGGCTGCTGATGCATTGCAGGTTTTTGCAAATCTTTGATGTCAAGAGAGCAGGGGTTTTCTTCGGAACCTTCCCAGTGGGGCTTGGGGCAAACGTGCTGGCCGGAATTTCACCCCTGCTCGTATTTTTGGAAGCTTTATTTCAGGTTTCTAAGGTTGTTCAAGCACAGCGTGGTTTGGCTGAACTCCATTATTTCCCCTATTCCTCAAGTCCCGTGTGGAACAGCCGGGGGGAAGTTTTCTTCGTGGCCAGTCCATTTTTTCGCCCGCCAGGCTAGCAAAAGCAGCAGCACGCCTGTGACGATCGCGTAAATGCTGATCAGCCATACCATGGTAAGCGCTCCCGCACCCGGGAAAAAGAAGAGAAACGCCCCGAACAGCACGGAAACGATTCCGCTTACAATCATCAATCCTTCTCCCTGGATAGACTTGCGCAAGCGTATTGCCATCGCAATCTCGACAACTCCGTTGGCGAGCGCCATGGCGCCGATCAGAAGTACCAGGAATACTGTTGTCAACCCGGGGTTGAGGATCGCGATGATCCCGGCCCCAAGGCCGATCAGCCCCATCAGGAGCAGCATCCACCAGTCGGAATGCGTTTTACGATTGTTGACGGCAGCACTCATGTAGCCAAAACCGCTGACGAGCGCCCAGGCGGCGAACAGTACAACAAGCCACATCAGCGTGAGGCCGGGCCACAGCGCCGCAAGCACACCGAACAATATCGAGATCACGCCGCGTAGGGCGAGTACCTTCCAGGATTTAGAAATCATGTCATTCATGATGTCACCTCTCATTCGAGAACAGCGCATCGGTCGCATCCGTCAATTGCAATTGCAGTGCAATCCGCTACGCCCATAAGTCGTATCGTGCACCCTCCGATCCGTTTATGCAGTGCGGTAACAGACATACGAATCGAGGGGGATAAACAATGAAGCCAAATAGGAATTCGAGGCGAAAGGACTGAAAGGACTGATGCGAGGCCGTGCCTGAGTCAAGGGGGGAGAGTTATTTGTTGGAGAGACGATGGGTTCTCCCGAACTGCTATGTGGGACGGCGCACGGTCATTTTCCGCCTGATTCCGTTAAAGTAAAAAATTTCGGCTAGAAGCGCCGCACTTGAAGCATGGATCGAATCAAAGGATGAGAGAGATGAAAATTGGTGATGGCAAGAATGGTGAGGGGGAAAGCAGGGAGGAGGAAAGCAAGCGAAGCGGCAAGCCCATTCCTTTTGAAAAAGAGACAGGGCTGCATCGGCAACGGGTCGATCTTCCCGACCCGGATCCGGACGCGAAGAATCAGACCGAGGAGCAACCCTTGCTGCCAAACGAGCGTGACGAGACTACCCGGCCCACTGCCACCAGCCTCGGTACCGAGAACGAGATGTCGCGCGAAGTGGTCGAGCAGGCGCGGGAGGATACCGAGCACGGGCTCAGGGACACGGACCTGCGGGGCATTCCATCGGACATCATCGCTGCGGATGTGCCGCCCGCGGATGAGAACAAAAAGCAGGGCGATGGGTGATGGTGGGGTTGAGCGCGAGTCGAGATCAAGAATGGTGAAGGTTATTTTGTTGGATTCCCGTTTTCGAAGGGAACGACATCGGGTGAGGGTAGGCGTTTGCAAACAGGAGGTACTGGAATGAAAGCATCCTTTAAAGTGATCGCTGGGTTGGCGGTCGTCCTGGTGAGTTCTTTTCCCACTTTGAGTTCTGGGCAGGATTCGGTCCAGGATGGGGCGAGCAGCCTGCCGCCGGTGCAGTCGCAGGGCCAGACGGAATTTCTTACGGGGGGAGTAGGGAAGGATGAGTCGGATGCAATCCAGCAGGTAGCGAAGTCGTGGCCGCTGACACTGGAGCTTGCTGAAGCATCGCCCCCTCGGCCCCAATATATCAGCGACGTTCAGATCAGGATCAAGAATAAGTCCGGCAACATGGTGCTCGATGCAAATGCCGAAGGACCCTTCGTTCTGGTCAAGCTACCCCCTGGAAAATATGGCATTGACGCCACCTATGAATCGCAAACGATTCATCGTGACGTCACTATTCAGGATGGACAAAACAGAAAGCTTACGTTGATGTGGGGGATTCCCCGATAAATCCCTGGTCTGTACGTTTACGGAGCCAGCGGCTTAGCGATCCCAGCCGGTTGTGAATGTCGGTTGCGGCAATGGCTGCGTGACCCATGGCCACACTGATCTGGTTCAGTTGATCAACGACATCCCCGGTCGCATACACGGCAGGGACAGTCGTGCGCTGGTGCCGGTCGACGACGAGCTTCCCGTGCCTGTTGCAACGAGCTCCCAGTTGCCTAGCCAAGCCTGATCTTGCACTCTCCCCGAGCATGGGATAGACAACGTCAAAGCATAGCACTTTCCCGTCCGATAGCACCACCGCGGGCTTTTTCTCTCCCGCAGTGCGAATCTCTCGGGGCGTATCCTCGATCACATCGATTCCCGCCCGGCGCAGTTTTGTTTGTTCAGCCGCTGTCAGCACGGCTTGGGACAGGATCAAAGTCAGTTTCCTGGTATAGGTTCGTAAAAAGAGAGCGTGATTCACGCCCCTCGCAGCCGAGGACGCCAGCACGGCGATATGCTCGTCAGCAGCTTCATAGGCATCGCAAATGGGACAAAATCGCAAAAGGCCGCGCTCAACGCCGATGATCCAGTCAGGGATATTGCGTATATTGTCGGTGGTGCCGGTGGCAAGCACCACGGTGGCTGCATGAACGATGAACGGGTTCTTGTCGGGTGGGTGCTCCTGCTCAGCACAGCCTTCCACCGTTGCCTCAAATCCCCCCTTCACGGCCTTGATGTTGGAAACCTCACCTGCTTCAACCTCAACTCCGTAGTGCGCCGCCTGGAGGCGCAGGAGACGCAGCAATTCCTTCCCCGAGACGCCATCAGGAAAACCGGGGCAATTGTGGCTGGCAGGGATGAGCGAAGCACGGCTGAACCCGCTGTCAATAATCGCGATCTTGCGCCGAAACCGCGCCAGGTAGATCGATGCGGTCAGCCCTGCAGGCCCCGCCCCAACAATCAGGCAATCCAAGGGCTCGGACGCTGGTTTTCCAACGGATTTCATGGTTGAATCTCTTCGGAACGTGGAAAGGGATAGCAGCTGGAAACCACCACCATTCTGGCTGGAATGCTTCCTACATTCCGTACGGGACAACACATTCATTAGTCACGGAAAGGTCCGGGGAAGGTTTGAGTAAATCGCCCTGACATACTCAGTAGTTTTCCAGCTCCCACCATGAATTCCGGGGCGATTTTTCTTCTTCTATTTCACGAATCCGCTTTTCCATCGGCTTGTGAAAAGACTCAAGCTCAGGCGCCAGGGGGAGGTCGGTCGATCTGAAGGAGAAAAACAACAGGATGGTGTAGTCGTTGTAATAGGTTTCCGCCACGTAGAATGGCGAGGAGTGTACGAGCTTTCCGGCGGGCAGCTCGAAAATATCCATGTAAAATTTCACGTACCCGGTCTGGTACTGGTTCTTGTAGACGGCAAGCTCCGGCAGGGAAAAGGGAATGAGCACGCTGGTCACAGGTGGCATCCCGAAAAAGCTGTCGCCCAGCTCTGTTCCCAGCGTAGTCGTAACAATATTGACGCGGTAGGATGCCTTGTCCTCGTTTTTTTGAATGGCATAGCCCTGCTTTCCGAACCATCCGGCGAGGACTTTTTCCAACAGGAATTTGTCGGGACTGGGAACGGTTGACATGTTGATTACGGACGCATCGAGCACAACGCTTGCGCCTTCCGGGATTGGAAGGCTGGGGGTGGAACCCGCAGGCAGACTGCGCATGATGGCTTCGCTCATGAGGAGCTGTTCGATAGCAGACCGTTGAGATTGCGTTGGCTTATGCGCGGTCGAACAGCCAGCGGTCAGGGCGACGGGCAGTATGATCAGGATTAGCGTTTTTATAATCAAACTGGGTCGAATACCCGGTCGCGTCATGGAATCTTTCCTCCAGTTACTATGACTGTGTATTGGTGGTTGCAACAAAACGGTTCATTTGTTGTCCATCCGCGTGTGATTGATGTTCCCTCGCTTGTGGTCGACGCGTTTTTTGCTGCGGGCTGACCGCGAATCACCGCTGGCCTGGCCAGCGCCCCCCATCCACCACCTCAGGCACACTTAATTGAAGCCCAACAATCTCAAGTATAGCTTCCCTGCACTAAAGCTCATCGATTTTGCTCAACTGCAATTCGAAAACCGATTCGTGGGTCATTTGCCCGCAGACCCGGTCGTGCACAACATACCGCGGGCTGTACGCAACGCCTGCTACACGCGCGTGCACCCGACTCCTGTGAGCGCACCACGCCTTCTCGCCTGGGCCGATCCGGTGGGCGAAATGCTCGGGATTGCCCGGCCGGAATTGTCCTCGGGCCAGGCTACGCAGGTTCTGGGCGGAAACCGGTTGCTTCGCGGCATGCAGCCCTACGCCGCGCGTTACGGGGGACACCAGTTCGGTCACTGGGCAGGGCAGCTCGGCGACGGCCGCGCCATCACGCTGGGTGAGGTGAGCGCGCCGGATGGGGGCCGCTACGAGCTACAACTCAAGGGGGCGGGCAAGACGCCTTATTCGCGCACAGCCGACGGCCGGGCAGTGCTACGCTCGTCGGTACGCGAGTTCCTTTGCAGCGAGGCCATGCATTATCTTGGCGTCCCGACTACGCGTGCATTAAGCCTCGTGACCACCGGAGAGCAGGTGGTGCGGGATATGTTCTACGATGGCAACCCGCAGCCGGAAACCGGCGCGATCGTTTGCCGCGTTTCGCCATCATTCGTGCGCTTCGGCAACTTCGAAATACTCAGAGTGCAGAATGAGCTGGATGTGCTCAAGCGTCTGGCCGATTACGTGATAGGGGAACATTTTCCGGAGCTCACAGCGCCATTGCCGGCAACCGGTTCGCCTCTCGGTACCGGTGTTTACGCCGCCTGGTTCGAGGAAATCTGCCGCCGAACCGCTATCCTGGTCGCGCACTGGATGCGTGTGGGCTTTGTCCACGGCGTGATGAATACCGACAATATGTCGATCCTGGGGATGACCATCGATTATGGACCCTACGGTTGGCTGGAAGGCTTCGACTTCAGCTGGACGCCGAATACGACGGACGCGCAGGGAAGGCGCTACTGTTTCGGCAATCAGCCCGACATCGCGTACTGGAACCTGATGCGCCTAGCCGCCGCGCTGGCTCCGCTCACAGAGGACAACGAGGCGCTTGAGCAGGGACTGAAGACATTTGGCGAAACCTTCAACAAATCGTGGCTGGGCATGCTGGCAAGCAAACTCGGCTTTTCCGCCTTCCATCACGCCAAGGACGACGCGCTGGTGAACGATCTTTTCGATCTTTTGCAGAAGGTTGAAACGGATATGACGTTATTCTTCCGCCGCCTGATGCGCCTTCCCATGAATGATGTCGCAGGAGTGAACATTGATAAGAGTAATGGGAATAATTCCATCTCTCCCGGAGACAGGGAGCTTGTCGAGCTGTTCCGGCCGGCATTTTATGACGAGCGCCAGGCGTTTACCCCGGAAGCCATGAGCCATCTGGTGGGTTGGCTGCGGCGTTATGCCGAACGTCTACGGATGGAAAAAGAACCTGAAGCCTCGCGGCATCAACGGATGAGCCACGCCAACCCCAAGTATGTGCTGCGCAATTACCTCGCACAGCAGGCGATCGAGGCGCTGGATCAGGGGGACGACTCGGTGATGTTGCGTCTTATGGAAGTGCTGCGGCGGCCCTACGATGAGCAACCCGGGCACGAGGACCTGGCCGCCAGGCGACCCGAATGGGCGCGCGACAAGCCAGGGTGTTCGGCCTTGTCGTGCAGTTCATAGGCCGGGCGTCGAACAGAGTAAACCCTGGCTTCCTAAAGCAGGCCGTCGCCCTGATCCCCGACGGGAATCGCGCGGGTGACAAAGTACTGCCCTTCCACGTTGAAACTGATCGGTCCCTCATTCCTGAACATATCTGACAGGCTGAGAAATTCCGGCGGGCTGGTCGATATCTGGTGAGCCGCCTTGTCGCCCTCCAGCTCATAATACACATAGAATTGCTTGAGTTGGATGTCGTACCCAAGGCTGTAGCGTTCCACCGTTTTCCAGGTCATTCTTAACCTCCACAGTGTTCGTCCTGCTGCAACTCCGCGTGCCGCCAATGCCGAAGCAGGTCGTTTCGGATTTCCTCAGTCGATGTTCGCTTTTTACGCGAAAGAGGCCATGCTCATTATTTAAATAGAGCATATGGTAATCTTAATCAAGGCGCGATCACCTTCAACCGCCGATCGCGCATGAATCGCATCAACGATTTTCTGATTGACGAATGAATTGCAGTGAGCGGACGCATGGGATTATCAAAAAGCCAGTTGCCTTGGCATCGGACAAAGATCGTTTGCACGCTGGGCCCATCCACGGACGCGCCGAATGTCGTCGAGCGATTGATCGCCAATGGGATGGATGTTGCAAGGGTAAATACCTCGCACGGCAACCATGCCGAACATGCGCAGCGCATTCGCCGCGTCAGGCAGGCCGCTCAGGAAGCGGGCCAGCCCGTTGCCATTCTGCTTGATCTGCCGGGCCCGAAGTTTCGTATTGGCAATGTACCTAACGGCAGCCTCAAGCTCGTAGAGAAAACAACGGTCGCGCTGGGAGCCAATGATGAACTTGAAGGCGATAGCAGCAGCAAAGATTGGAGTTATCTTCCCATCCGCAACCCGGAGCTGATCCAGGCCGTTGTACCGGGAGAACGGATATTTCTTGCTGATGGCTTGATCGAGCTACTTGTTCAGGCCGTCGTGTCCGGCAGCGTGGAGTGCAAGGTTCTCATCGGCGGGGTGGTTAGATCGGGTTCGGGGATCAATCTCCCGGAATCGACACTGGACGCGCTCGTTCCTACGGAAGAGGACAGGCGGCATCTCGCCTTCGCGGTGGCGCAGGAAGCCGAATGGGTAGGGGTGTCGTTCGTTCAGACCGCAGCCGACATCATGCGCGTTCGCGCGCTGCTTCCAGACGGTGCGCGAACGCTGCTCATGGCCAAGGTCGAGAAGCGAAAAGCGCTTCAAAACCTCGATCAGATCGTGGAAGCGGCCGACGGGGTGATGGTCGCGCGTGGCGACCTGGGCATCGAAACGGATCTCGCCCAGATTCCGATTGTCCAGAAACGCATCATTGCCGTTGCCAACGCGAAGGCCAGGCCAGTAATCACAGCCACCCAGATGCTCGAATCGATGGTCGAGCACGAGCATCCCACTCGCGCCGAAGTAACCGACGTCGCCAATGCCGTGCTGGATGGAACCGATGCTGTCATGCTGTCGGCCGAGACTGCTATTGGACGATTTCCCGCGCTTTCGGCGGGTATGCTCGACCGCATACTGGCGGCGACCGAAGCGTCGGGCATCGCTCAAGGGATGGGCGAAATTGATTCGCGTTGGGTAGCGCCTTGGGCAGCGGGCAGTGCACCGGTTGGTGCCGCCCCTAGTGAGCCTGGCAATCGACTGTGTAACGTCCGCAGCAATGCGGACAGTTATACGTGGGCACACACCCTGAGTGGTGCGGCCTGCCGGCTCGGAGCGGGTCTTGGCGCCAAGGCGATTATTGCTCAGGTTTGCACCGTAGCCGAGGCAATGAATATCGCACGCTTTCGTCCCTCGATCCCCACTGTCATGACAACAGAATCACTGCACCTGTATCGCAGCCTCGCCCTGGTGCGCGGGATCGCCCCACAACTCGCTCCTGCCAGTTCCGACGAGCGCGTGACGGCGATTGCACGGGCTCGAGAGTGGTTGTTTGCGCACCAGCTGGCGAAGCCAGGCGACGCGGCGGTGCTTTTGTATGCGTCTGCGAACGGAGAAGCCGACTCGTTGCAGGTGATTTGGTTATAGCCCGCGCCTGGGGTTCCTTCTCTCCCTGGCCGCTCTCCATCAAGGGAGAGATTCGAAAAATGATGTCCGACGTCATTTATCCCTGTTCCAGTCACTATGGATGCTTCAGCATGATGGATGCTCAGCATGGGAAGTCGAACCGATGGAAGTCAACTGATGGGTACGGAGAGTGCTTCGCTAACCATCCTGAAAATTCCATAAACAGCTTATGGCAGGATCGGTGAAAAGGAGTGAAAGCGATGGCCTGCCTTGATCCTGGCAGGATGGAGCGAACGAGGTGGAACCATTACCGTGCCAACCCATCGTGCTCAACAATTGGTATCCTTACGGAATATCTCCACAATCTATGGAACCACTGGAACTCCTGCCATGAAT
>DASSHJ010000261.1:0-7392 GCA_035692965.1 Nitrosospira sp.
GACTTCCCGTGATGCTGCTCAAAACCCAGCCATACAGAAGGCCGTCCTGGATGCGAAGACACGCAACGATCATAATGCCTTGGCGAGGTATTTTGAAAATGCAGCAAGTGAGATGAAAACAAAAGCAGTGGAGCAAAAAAAGCGGCTTGAGCATTATGAGGAAAAAGGTTATCTCTACGGTCGGCAGGCCCAGGATTTGAAGTCCCATACAGCCGCCATGGTGCGTAAGTATGAGGACTCGGCCGAGGAGAACATACGCGAGGCTACCCTGCACCGGCAAAAGGCAGCCGAACTCATGAAGGGCGACGTTGCCCTTGAGGGTCAGTAAGAAAAACGGCGCGTCGGCGCCGATCCGAGCCTGACTCAACCAACCAGGCGTGCCGATATAATTACGTTCAGGCTAACACTCCTATGATGAGCGTTAGCCTGAAACAGGCTTTGCAAATTCTTCAAGATTTCAACATCCGGCTTGGATAGAAAGCCAAGTCAGCGTTGTTCAGTTCTCCCCCCGGATTGTCTGATCTTCAGGGCAGGCAGGGCGGCCAACTACTAGCGTCCATCTACGGACCTTCGATACAGTGAGGGAATTTGAGGCCTTGAGTTCTAGTACGTCAAAAATTATAAGACCAGTTTACCTGCAACAGATTGATGTAGCGAACATCGTGCCTCTGGTTGATGATAGATCTCTGGATTAGAGGACCAATCTCGATCCTTCCATACTCCGCGGTTTGATAACCGATTCCCGCATAGCTCCAGTTCTCGCTGTAAAGCGCGTTTCGGGCGCCCGTCAAACTGAAATAGAACTCGTTATAAATGTTGAAATAAAACTCGCCATTGTCCAGTTCACTCCCTTGAAGCGGTACGAGAAGCGCGACCTGGTAACGAAGCCTCGTACTGAACGGTGTCTGACCTGTAACTCGATTATAAATAAATCTTTCTTCGAAACGCACTCGATGGGTAAGACGTCCGAAGATGGAATCCGCACCATAGACAATCTGCTGGAAGGGCCGCTGCTCATTCACATAGCTGTCGGAAAAAGGATTGGTTCGTTGATAGATATACCCTAGGAAAACGAAATTAAGATTCGGGCTGTATTTATAGATGGGGCTGGCTTGGAAGTAATGTTGTATATCTCCTGGAAACTCGTTATTGCTCAAGTTGGAATTATTCGAGCTGAAAACATTAAAATCCCATCGATCAGAAACAACCTTGGTAAGAGATATCTGCGGCCGAAAACCATATAGCTGCTGCGTCTCTGCGGATATCGGATTGCCGAAGATCAGAAGCATGACAAATACAAGCTTTTTCTTCATCACAGCGCTCGATCAATGGCTAACGGTTCGAGTTGGCATGAACCATAATGCCAGGTAGAAGAAGGCAGTGATGCTGGAAACGAGCAGCCCCCGTCTGCGCCTCCCTCCGGTCAGCTTCTACTGGCATTGGCTGACCTTTTGATGATGGAATTTCGATCGACGAGCGAGGAAAGCCGAGACTGCCTGCGAGCATGAATGAAAGAAGTGGGATGAAACCGATTTCATGATGCCTCTGGTTTATAGCTGGTTGCAGAATGTTGCCATCCCCTATAAGCAACTCGCGTGCCATAAAAAAAGACATCTCAAAAACAGTTCTTTAACGTCTTACAAACTATACATTGTCCCTCCCAAAGGACAAGCACTTGTCCGCTTTAGGAACATCGCTGACCCTTCTTTCAGCCGGGCAAGCACTGCTCCCTGGAAGCTCGCGTTTGTCCAGGCGGTTCCCGGCCTCTTGCCAAGCGTCTCGTTCGCCTATTTCTTGCTTAGAAATTCAGTTAAATGTCGGAATAGACTTCATTTTTATATTGATAAATTCCCGCAATGCCCCCGTATGGAGTTCGAATACTGCTTCGACAAGGCCCGTTTTTGATTCAGGGTGAGAGAAAAAAATTTCGAGCAGTACCTCGTTGTTCCTGTAAAGCTCTTCAACCATCAAAGTCTTGTAACCGGGGTAACGAGCAGCAAGAACTTTTTCGATCTTTTTTCTTGTAGCAGGGGGTATATCGGAAAGCTTTATTCTCCTTTCTTGTTCCAATATCTTCCCTTGGGGATCATAGGTAATTGCAAACTGGTTCCCGCCTTTTTCATAATATACGTCATAGCTGACGAGACCCTCTTTCAGCTTGCGTTTATAAGTAAATTCCCGCTCTTCGTATCCTTTCGGTAAAGCCATCACGACTGGATGAGGCAACTCCTTTTTGCGTATGACTTCTTCCTCCTCGGTCGAATGAGGGGTTTCAGGCAGGATCGATGCACAGGCGGCGAAAAAAAAGACAGACGAGGCAGCCAACACGATTGAAATGCGAGACATCATTTTTTTTGCGCGTGGAAATGACATTGACCGAGCTTGATCTGGCCTGCGGTCAGTCATACAGGCGGTTGATGTTGAGGCCAATGTCAGGAAAATATGAGACGCTCACCTCACCTTATCAGTCGAAATTATGCGACCAGCTAAACTGCAGGATATTGAAATTCCGTATATCGTGCTTATCGACAACCACTCTCTGAAGCAAGGGGCCTATTTCAATCCTTCCATACTTCGCGGTCTGGTAGCCAATACCTGCATAAGCCCAATTTTCATTATAAGTCGCGCCGCTGGGACCTGAGGTAATGAAATAAAATTCATTATAAATATTGAAATAGAATTCTCCCTTGTTCAATTCTTCGCCTTGCAATGGCACCAGAAGCCCAAGCTGATAACGGAGTCTCGTACCGAGGAACTTCTGTTCGGGCGCTTTATCGTGGATGAATCTCTGTTCGAAGCGCACCCGGTGCGTCACGCGTCCAAAGCCGAAATCGGTACCATAGACAACCTGCTGAAAAATCCGATTCTCATTGAAAAAATTATCAAAAACAGGACTGGTTCTTTGATAAATGTAGCCTAAAAAAACAAAATTAAGATTCGGACTGTATTTGTAAGTAGGACCGACCAGAAAATAATTTTGTACGTTGGTAGGTGGCTGTTCCCCTCCGTATGTTTTATCGACGAGGTTTGCATTTTCCGAGGTGAAGATGTTTAAATCCCAACGATCGAAAACTTGCTTGGTAAGGGATATCTGGGTTCTAAACTCATAGAATTCATGCGTATCACCCGCATATAAACGATTGCCGACGATCATAAACATGATAAATACAAATATCTTCATGTCATTCACCCGCTGTCTCGAGTTAAACCGCTGATTGGCTCTTGATTCAGATGGCTGGCGGGGCGGTTCGGTCGGCAGCCGGCATGAAAGTCAGGAAAAGGACGGCACTCCCGAATGAACCGGGCTTTGTATTGATCTCCCTCGGTCCATTTGCTCGCCGTACAAAAACTTCGCTACGCCGGATGATTGCCTATCCTGAGGATAGGCAGGAGTTCAAGCTTCTTTGCCGCTGCCCAAGGCTCCGATCAATGATGCCGCTGAGAAGCATTTAGCAATGGCTTGAGCGATGCCAGGCTGATGCCGACGGCAAACGCCTCAAGTGAACGCCCGTACCGGGTCTCGGTACCTCGGCCCTTTGCAGCAAATGGCGCGCCAGTATGCACGAGCAAATAGGCGTCATAGGCAGTGTCTTTTGGCAATCGAACATTCGTGCCGTTTTCAAGTACTACGATCCTGGGCTCGCCGTGCTTGCCGGAAATGATCCGCTGGATTTTTCCTTTCGCGCTGAGTTCCTTGAGCTCGGCAGCACGCAATTCTTTCGGCATCACCTTGCCATTCCATAACGGCTTCCGGCTCAGAAGCGTCTGGTTCGATTCGATATTCGTGATGGAGTAGGCTTCAAAGCTCGATCCGCCTTCTGGCGCACCTTGCAAAGCAACGATATCGCCCGGCTTGACCAACTCTGCGACGTCTCGCGACATATGCGGAGGCAGTTTTACCAGCGTGCCGTTGTCAAGGAATAATCCATCGACCTCTCCAAACGGATTGATGAGATAGCGTACCGCTTTGCCTTGCAGGCCGGTCAGGGGTTGCTGGGTGTGCTGCTCATTCACTGCGTAGGCAGCCGGTGCGGAAAAAAGAAAGCTCGTAAGCATAAAGGCCAGAACAGCGTTGTATATAGCTTCCATCGTAATCTCCGGTTTATCGGTTGACAGGAACACCTAATCCTTCTGTAGCAACCCCTGTGCCAACAAGGAAGATACGTGAAAACAGAAGCTTGGAAAGAACTGGATAGCATGTTGTCCTTTACAGGGACGAGACAACGTCCGCATTACGGACATTAATCCATGCGCTATCACTCGGCTTGAGTACACCAGTTTCAAGACCCGGGCCGACTCTCGATAGCGCTCGTAAGTAAAACGGGGAATGTGGTCTAATGGCAGAAAGCGGCGATAGTAGGGTTTGCTTTCTGGCCTGAGTTTTTCGCCTTGAGAGGTTGATCCGGCGGAATGCGAATCAGGTGGCGGCTGTGATCATCGCAGATGCAAACGGCTGCGGCGCTCTGTTGCCAGTATTCAAGACCTGGCGTCAAGTGCCGCACGCTCTCATATGGAATTTGGCGCGCCGAGTCGTGGAAGTTATGGAGAAGCAGCGTTCAAGTGCTTCTCGAGGATTTTCAGTAAAGCGTTTGAATAGATTTCATTCTTATATCGACGAATTCCCTGAAAACTCCTGTCTTGAATTCAAAAACGGCTTCCACAAATCCGGTTGAAGATTTGGGAGCAGAGAAAAAAACCTCTAGCAGCATTTTGTCAGGCGTATAAACTTCTTCAACCAGCAATATCTTATGATCGGGGTAATGCTCGGATAAGACTTTCTCAACCTTTGCTCTCAAGTCCTGCGGTATATCAGAAAATTCCACCTTTTTTTCTTCTTCCAATATCCTACCTTGCTCGTCATAGCCGATCGAGAATTTCTTTCCACCTTTCTCATAATCCACGTCATAGCTAATCTTGCCATTCTTGTGCTTGCGCTTATACGTGAATTCTTTCTTGTCATACTCTTTCGGCAAAGCCGCTAGAACTCGGAGAGGGAGGTCTTTTACACGTATTGTCTCCTCAACTTCCGTCTTATGATAAGTAGCCGGTACCGTCGCCACACACCCATTGAGGAAAACGAGAGATGAAGCGACCAATACTCTCCCGATAGGAGACATGACGTTCCTTTCTTTTTTATGTTTGATCCGAGGATCAAAGGCGAGATTCTGTACCCAAGGCACGGCCGGCCAACGAACCTTGGAAATGTAGCGCACGCCGTGCTTATGGACAAGCCGGGCTGCTGAAGGGTTTGTGATTTGGCGGGCCGGTAACCGAAAATCGGTTACGATTTATGAAACCATAATAGTAAACTGTGTGCAAAAATCGGGACAAGTAACGATCGCTATCCAATTCGCCTGACCCCCTGAGTTCTCGCGCTCAATTTCCAGCAAGTGGTTATTTTTGGCCAGATGCTCCAATACGTGCTGACGGTCTTGATTTCGCCCCTGACGCATCGGACGTAGCTTCAAGATTGAGGGCTGGACGGGCCCATTGCACTGCGTGGGCCCGTCTGTCAATGGTATGTCACGTTGTAATTGAACAGATTGCCTGCCGATTATTGTTAACGCTTCTGATACACAGGCTGAGGCTGCTCACCCGCTGGAGCAAGCTCAGTGGCTTCCAGTGCCTGGCCGTACTGATTTTTAGTGCCGTAACCGGATACTGTAATACTCTGTCCGATTTTTAACATAGGCGCGAATTGATAAGATGCCTCGTGCGGGAAGCGAACCGTCGTGCCATCCGACAGGATTACCCCATTAATCTCGCCGCGCTTGCCATAATGAAGATGACGGATTTCACCCTGCGCATTCATGGCCCGCAAGCTAACGCTTTGCAAGTGCTTTGGCATCTTCATGACTCCCTTGGGGGGTTTTGGCTGAACCATTAAAGATTCGCCACTGCGCGAATTGGTAATGACATAACCCTTGATCTGGCCTGCCGCCTCAGGGTAACCCTTGATCTCGACTGTATCTCCGGGCTTGACTGCAGCTGCCAGCTGCTCGCCCATATGCTTTGGGAAAGTGACGAGATTGCCAGTATCGAGGAGCAGACCATCCACTTCACCGAATGGATTGACGAGGAAACGGGTCACCTTGCCTTGAGCAGCGGGTGCCGCAGTAGCAAAAGCTTGGACGCGGAGGAATTCGTCGGCTCTAACGTGTCCCTTTTTAGCTTGAGCGACCGGTGTGATAGATATTGCGGACATCAATAAAACAGGTAATAAGTGACAAGTTCTCATGTTCATCTCCAGTTATAGGAGTTGCGTAAGGGCAGTGCACAAGCTAACTATGCAAGCCCCGTGCCATGGGCCAGGAGATTGATTGATAAGGAATACCGGGAGTAATGCTATTGCCAACTGTCCCCTTAGGGGACATCGAAGTTCGCGTAACGGACAAATTTCGTCTTAGGGCTCGATCCCGTACTGCCGCAGTTTCGCATAGAGCAATTGACGGCGGATGCCCAGCCGTCGCGCAGCCTCGGTGCGATTGCCGTCCGTTTCGGCAATCGCCGCGCGGATCATCATTTCTTCAAGCTGTGCCAGCGCCGTGGGAAGGTCATGCATAAGTGGCGCTCCTGCCGGTAACGCGAGAGGCGCAGGAGTTCTAACCAGGCCAAGGTCCGCAACGTCGATCGAAGCGCCCCGCGCGAGAATCATTGCTCGTTCGATTACATTGCGTAGTTCCCGCACGTTGCCCGGCCACGTATGCGTTTCCAGACATTGCCGGGCCTCTGCCGAAAGCGCTTTTGGCGTATCGCTTGCCAGAGCAAGAAAATGCTCTGCCAACGCGATGATATCCTCGCGCCGTTCGCGGAGCGGCGATACGTGGATATTGATGACGTTGAGCCGATAAAACAGATCTTCCCGAAACCTGCCTTCCGCGACCTGCTGCCCAAGATCACGATGGGTAGCTGCGAGCAGACGCACATTGACTGACAGGGGCCGCTCTGCGCCCAGCGGCACGATCACGCTTTCTGCCAGAACGCGCAGCAGCTTGGCTTGCAGATTGCCGCTCATATCACCGATTTCATCGAGCAGCAAGGTGCCGCCCTCGGCCTGAGCGAAGATGCCGACGCGAGATGCAGTCGCGCCGGTAAAAGCTCCCCTGACATGACCGAACAGCTCGCTTTCGAGCAGTTCGTGGGGAATTGCCGCGCAATTGATGGCGACAAAAGGATATGATGCCCGAGCGCTGTACTGATGCAGGGCACGGGCAATTATTTCTTTACCGCTTCCAGTTTCGCCGGTAATCAGCACCGTCGCGTCGCTGGCTGCTGCACGTCCGATCAATTTAACGGTTTCTCGCATGCGCCCGCTGCGTGCGACAAACTCGCCTTCGCCGGGAACTGGATTTTGTCGTATTGCCCTGCTGCTGGAAGCCAAAGCTGCGTTCA
>DASSHJ010000262.1:0-4103 GCA_035692965.1 Nitrosospira sp.
AGGGACGAAGACTCGCGTAAGTCCTCCCCTTCGCGGGACACAGGGGTATGGGGGGCGGAAAAAGAAAACTCTCGGGATAGGGCCCGAGAGGCAGAGGATTGATAAGGAGGCGGAAATTACTTCAGGCAGGCCCTAGTCGGCCTGCCTGAGCTTGAACCCTTGAGATTGCCGGATTGCAATGATTAGAAAGCGATTTGGTACTGGAGGACAAACTGGCCTCTATTGGCGATCTTATCCCCAGCGTTGTTGAACACAGGTCTGTTCTGGTAATCGAACGTTACCTTGCTGTTGTGGCCCTTGATCAGCCAGTTTACGCCTACGTTGAACACGTCCACCCTGTGCTGCAGCGCTTGGTAGTCCGCGTTCGTCCAGGAGAAATAGGGCATCAACTGCCCATTGTTGCTGCCCAGCAAGTCTTTAGGCAGCAGATAGCCGATCTGCCCGTAGAAAAGTTTCCCCGTACCAAACATGGGGAACTGGTTACCCCCGGTTGCGAACGGCCCTTGGCCGCCGGTTGCCGGAGCCATGCCGATGCCGTTCATGCGTAGATAGTTCGGACCGTAATTCGTGTCGAAATAACCCAGATAGGCGGAAATTGCAGTCTCCTTGACCTTGTCCACCGGTGCGTCGAGGTAGAGCGCCAGGGACCAGATGGTCATGTCGTGAAACTGGACGTTTGTTTCACCGCCGCCGGCGACCGGCGTTCCTGTCCAGGTTGCAGCTTTCTGCGTAATGAAGCCGCCCTCAAGATTCAGTATGCTCTTCTTGCCCAGGTAGGTTCCCTGCCAGTAGGGATTCGTCATGGGTTCGGTATCCCAGAAGTTGATAGCATAGAAGCCCTGGTAGCGCTTGTGATGTCCTTGCCGGGCGAACTGGGCCATGGTGGGCGAGATGGTCTCGAAACCGGTGCCTGAGGTATTGATGGGGAAAGGGTCGCTGGCGGTGAACCGGTAATTGAACATGCCGATCTGGCCGCGCAAATAGACGCTCAAGCTTCTGTTGAAGATATCGGTCCTGTCGGCAGTGAACTGCGCGAACAGCGGAATGTCCATGGTCATGATCGTGCTGACGCTGGGGCTGCTGAAACGCGATGCGCCATTGGCCATCACCAAACCTGCCCCCACGATCATCTGGTGACCCTTCGTCAGGCGCAATTCGCCAAATGCGTCATGAAAAAAGGCCTGGATCTTGCGGTTACCGATTGGCGTATCTGAACCATTGTGCTGGGTACTGGCATCCTGGGTCAGAAAGTTGAAGTTGTTCATCCCATACTGAGTGTAGAAATAAACGCGGTCGGTGAGCTGGCCCTGCAACACAAAACGTGTTCTGCGCAACCCGATATCTTGCGTATCCTTTACCGGGTCACCCAGCACCTGCGAGCCGGGATTATTCTGCTCATACCTTAACCAGACCTGATTCAGGAAGCCGAATTTCAGATACTGGCTTCCATCCGGATTCAGGTTCCATTTAAAGGGATCCGGCGATTTCCAGTTTGCGTAGCCCATTCCCTGTGGTTTAGGCGCTGCGGCAGCGACAGCACCACTTGCCGCGCTGGCGGGAAGCCCAGCTCCTCCGGCTTCAGCCCCTGCTTTTGGCGCGGGCTTCTGGTCCGATACCTTCTCAAAAGAACCCATTCTGACCCGCCCCTCTCCCGGTTCAGAATAGATCTGCTTGGTTTTGGTATCGACGTATAGATCGATTACATAAGCGGGTGCTGCCGCCGAATCCGTACCCGCGGTGGATGGGGGCTTGTCTTCGGCCTGAAGGGGAACCGAAAGTAAGCAGCCTGACAGCAATATCAGCGAAGAACTACACCTCATTGTTATGATCTCCCTATTTAGAGTTATGCCAATCGTTTTAGCTACTTATGCTGGGCAAAAGTAGAAAAAGCTGAGTTTATGAATTAAAAAATAGCACGTGATGTGTCAAAAAATCGTCAGCAAGAAGTGAAGAAAACGTGAGAGACGCGGCGATAAAATACCATAAAAAGAAATTTGCGAATCGGCATTTCCCATGCGTAAAAGGTTAAATATCTCAGGCCATCCGAGAAATGTTGTTTTTATCAAAAAGAACGAGGCGCACGGCTCATATCCTGCTGAGCAGGATCGGGAACCACGGATGCAGCCCAGGGCTTAGCCCCCGGCAGCGCCACCCGCCTGGATATTTGTATCCACGTCAGGATCTGGTCCGCACCAGTCCCGGCTGAAGAGCAACCGGGTTACTTTATGGAAAAAGTTTTCGTTTTCCGGTATTGGAGGACCGCACCAGCGCCGTCCTCTAATAGGGGAAGACCAGCCCGATTCTGCCTCTTTTTGATCAGGACGCACCTCGTTGGAAGTAGCGGCCTGGGCAGCGGCGGATGTTGCCCGGGACCCGGCAGGTGCCTTGACATTGTCCCCTGGGGCGGGACACAGCTGAGCGCAGGAAGTCAGCGCAAGACATAAAAGCAGCGTTCCGACTGCACTTGAGGATCCGGAAGCATTGCATCTCATAAAAACACACATTCGTTTTCCTTTCCGCGCATCGAATGATCGATGCAAGGGGCTTGTATGCGATGCTCTTCTTACCTGCTTTTTATCGCGCTTCTACAAATGCATTACCACGAATTTTTCCAGGTAGCCGCATGTAGATGAAACGGCCACAGAGAGACGTTTAGCCCCCGGCTCCGCCGGCTGCAACATTGTCATCCATATCCCGGTTGGGCCCGTACGGCCGGTCGGTACCCCAAAAGATCCTGACGAGCTTGCATACAAAATCCTCTTCCTCGGCGGATGAATGCTTGCAGGTGCCACTTCCGTCTCTTGGGGATGACCAACCGGATGACGTTTCGGCCTTGTCAGGCGCGCTGGCTTCCGCCGAGCCCCCGAAGATCGACGATAACCAGCCTCCTCCACTGGTCTCGGTTTTATTCCAGCCCGAGGGCGCTTGTTTTTCGCCTGAAGCGGCGGGAGTATTGCCGCCAGACTCTGCGTGGGTCATGCTGGCAGTCCCAGCGATAAGCAGTCCCGCGAGAATCGCGGAGATTCCATGATTTCTCAACGCGAGGATGTGTTTCATGATATTCCTCCCTCTGTTTGCGGGCCGATAGCGGCCAGCGGTGGAAAATAATCTATTCTATTTCGCCTGGAAAATTTTCGGTGAAAAAAATTGAACTTTACCCACATTTTTCCGTCGCCGCCACTTCCATTCCGGGAGCGATTTTTCATGGAGTTGCGTGGAGTGGATGAAGATCGAGATCGGGCTGGAGAACAGGATTGCTGGTTTTAAAGAATTTCCGATGAACGGATGAAGAGGGAGCTCTTTTCTACACCCACTGAGAGTGCTTTTCCAGGACTGCCGGGGCTATTAAAAGTTATATTTCTGTCGTACGAACTTCTTCTGCTAATTACGCCCGCTATTTGTTTCCGTTATGCCTGATTCCCCCACCTTTCCTGATGGTGGGGGAATCAGGCCGGAAGCGCTTTATGCGACAGGAGGCACTATACCGCTGCAGGCAGAACTCCTGATTGGAGCGAGTTCATCCGTCTTCTACGGTTCGCGATGAAGCCGATCAGGCCCAGACCCACCAGCATCATGGCATAGGTTTCCGGCTCCGGAACCGAGGTGACAGTAAATCCGGGTAGGTCCGTTTGTACGATACGCCCGTTGAGCGCTTGAACTTCGCGAGCATCACCATTTGGGAACAACGAGCTGAACGCATTGATCTGTTCCTTTGACATGTCCATCGGTGTCGACAGATCGACCCATTTCACGCCTTCGTCGAATTTGGGAGTAGTAAGCGAGCCATCATAGCGGAAGGAATTCAGATGGTCTGGAAGCAGCGCGTTCAAGTTGAAATGGTCAATGGTGAGTGTGGTCGACGTGTCCTGCGGGATATGGGAGAAAATGGGATCCAGCGTCTGGTTGAAGGAGCCCTCTTGTACCCAGCGGCCTACCACGAGCAAGTGCTTGTTCGCGTCCTGAAATACGAGATGCATCTCCATTGGGTATTTGTAGCCATTCTCCAGATGCTCAGCAGGCGCATGGAAATGGAATTGGGATAACGTGTAAGTATCGCCGTTCACACTGAGCGTGCTCGCGCTCGGATCATCAAGATTTGCCCT
>DASSHJ010000263.1:0-9617 GCA_035692965.1 Nitrosospira sp.
GTGGGCGCTTATATTTCAGGCGCGATTCCGGGCAAGGGCATGAATGCCCAGCAGATGTTAGGTGTGAGTGGGGACGAGGCCTGTCGTGCATATCTGCTGATGAATATCGAACCCGAACTGGATAGTTATAATCCGCAGCGAACGATCAAGGCCCTGGATGAGGCAGAGCTGGTGGTAATGCTGTCCTCATACAAGAGCCCGCATGCGGTATCGGGCAACTATGCCGATGTATTGCTCCCGGTTGCGCCATTTACCGAGACCTCCGGCACGTTCATCAATACCGAGGGAGGCGTCCAGAGTTTTAACGGCGTCGTTCCACCCCTTGGGGAGACCCGCCCTGCATGGAAAGTTCTTCGTGTCCTTGGGAATATGCTTGGGGTCGAAGATTTTGATTACGATACGCCCGAGCAGGTCCGCGCAGAGATCCTTCCGGCTGGAGGAGATATCAAGGGTCGCCTGGCAAACGATCTGAAGGGTTTTGTAGCAGCTATTGGGAACGGCAGGAGCCAAACGCAAACCTCCGGAACTCAGCGCATCGGCGAGGTTCCGATCTATCAGGCTGATCCGATCGTAAGGCGGGCAGAATCCCTGCAACGCACCCATGACGCAGCGCCCCCGGTTGCGTGGATGGCGGACGCCCTGATGGAAAAGCTTGGAATAAGCGCAGGGGATGAGGTGCGAATCCGGCAGGGGGATGGAGAAGCCCAGTTGCCCGCGGTGCGAGACAACAGGCTTCCAGAAGGATGTGTCCGGGTTGCGGCGGCCCATCCCTTGACTGCCGCATTGGGCGGCATGTTCGATGAAATCACCGTCGAAAAGCTCTGACAAAGAAAGAATGTGAAGAAAGGCCAGGTCGTTTGATGGAACACTTCCAACAGATATTCGGAGATTTTTTTGGTCCTGAGTGGGGACCCGCGCTTTTCCTTGTGGCGAAAAATGTGCTGCTGATCGTCGCCATCATTCTGCCTTTGATGCTTGCCGTGGCCTATCTCACATTTGCCGAGCGCAAGATCATCGGATATATGCAGCTGCGCGTCGGGCCCAACCGCGTGACTTTCTTCGGGATACCCTGGCTGGGTGGATGGGGGCAGCCGATCGCGGATGCCGTCAAGGCGGTGATGAAGGAAATTATCATCCCGAGCGGGGCGAATAAATTCCTGTTCGTGCTAGCGCCCGTCCTGACGTTTGCGCCCGCCCTGGCGGCCTGGGCGGTCGTGCCGTTTTCTCCGGAGGTGGTACTCGCCGATATCAATGCCGGCCTGCTTTATATATTGGCGATGACGTCCATGGGCGTATATGGGGTTATCATTGCGGGCTGGGCATCCAATTCGAAATACGCGTTTCTAGGAGCGATGCGTTCGGCCGCCCAGGTCGTTTCTTATGAGCTGGCGATGGGATTTGCGCTGGTGTGCGTGCTGATGATGTCGCATAGCCTGAACCTGGGGGATATTGTTCGCGGCCAGCAGGGCGCCACCTTTATCAGCTGGTACCTGATTCCTCTTTTTCCGATGTTCCTGGTGTACTTCATATCAGGCGTGGCCGAGACGAACCGTGCGCCATTCGATGTGGCTGAAGGTGAATCCGAAATTGTCGCGGGATTTCACGTCGAGTATTCCGGTATGGCTTTCACGGTATTTTTTCTTGCAGAATACTCGAACATGATTCTTGTGGCCACGCTTGCAAGCATCATATTCCTGGGCGGGTGGCTGCCGCCTCTCGACATGGCCCCATTTACATTGGTACCGGGGTTTATCTGGCTGTTGCTGAAAGTGTCGTTCCTGCTGTTTTGTTTTCTCTGGTTCCGCGCCACATTTCCACGCTATCGGTATGACCAGATCATGCGCCTCGGGTGGAAAGTATTCATACCGATCACGCTTGTCTGGATATTTCTCATAGGCTTGGTGATGCAATTTCCACCCGCCATGCTAAACGCATTTCCGCTGAACTTGTGGTTCCACTGAGACAGGAGAAGCCATGAACCGTATCAAGGATTTCTTCCGTACCTTTCTGTTGTTCGAACTCGTAAAAGGAATGATGCTGACCGGCCGCTATCTGTTCGCGCGAAAAATAACCGTGCAGTTCCCCGAGGAAAAAACACCTCAGTCCCCTCGTTTCAGGGGGCTTCATGCACTTCGGCGCTACCCTAACGGAGAAGAACGCTGCATCGCCTGCAAACTCTGCGAAGCAATATGCCCTGCCCTGGCCATCACCATCGAATCGGAGCAGCGCGACGATGGCACGCGCCGCACGACGCGTTATGACATCGACCTCACCAAGTGCATATTCTGCGGATTTTGCGAAGAGTCCTGCCCAGTGGATTCAATCGTTGAAACGCGGATCCTTGAATATCACGGGGAGAAACGGGGGGACCTGATATATACCAAGCAGATGTTGCTTGCCGTGGGAGACCGGTACGAAGAACAGATCGCAAACGATCGGGCAGCGGACGCAGGCTACCGGTAAACCTCATCCCATAAGAACACATGAGTTTTCCAGATATCATTTTTTACTTCTTCTCGGCTGTGCTGGTGTTATCAGCGCTGGGAGTCATCACCGCTCGCAATCCCGTTCATTCAGCCTTGCTGCTGGTTCTTGCCTTTTTCACTTCGGCGGGACTGTGGCTGCTCCTTGAAGCCGAATTTCTCGCCATTACCCTCGTATTGGTGTATGTAGGCGCCGTCATGGTGTTGTTCCTTTTCGTAGTGATGATGCTGGATATCAATCTCGATCAGCTACGGGAAGGATTCTGGAAATGGTTTCCCTTTGGCGCATTCATCGCCCTGTTGATGGCGGGCGAGATGGCGATCGTGCTGATGGGCAGGCAGTTTGGAATTGATGAAATGCCGGTGCCTGCGCCTCGCGGCGACGATTACAGCAATACCAAGGAACTGGGCCGCCTGATCTATACCGAATATGTTTACGCGTTCGAGTTGGCGGCAGTCATCCTTCTCGTTGCTATCGTGGCAGCTATCGCACTGACTCTTCGGCAACGCACAGGCATCAAATCGCCTGATGTTTCGCAGCAAGTAGCGGTCAAGCGGGCGGATCGGATACGCATGGTATCAATGCCCGCGGAAAAGAAAGAATAAGGCAGAAAGAACAAGACATTGTAAACGGTCAATCGCCGATATTGACCTGAAAAGAGGGGCTCTCGCTTGATTTCGTTATCCCATTACCTGGTCCTGGGGGCGATTCTGTTCGCCATCAGTATCGTCGGTATTTTCCTGAACAGGAAGAATGTGATCATCCTGTTGATGGCGATCGAACTGATGCTTTTGGCGGTGAACATGAATTTTGTCGCGTTCTCGCATTATCTCCAAGATGTATCCGGACAAATTTTCGTGTTTTTCATCTTGACGGTCGCTGCGGCCGAGTCAGCCATTGGTCTGGCGATACTCGTGGTGTTGTTCCGCAACCTGCGCACCATCAATGTCGATGATCTGGACAATCTGAAAGGCTAATAGAGGAAGAGCGGCGCTGTGCCGAGGGGGGTGGGACCTCCCTCGCTGGGATAACGCAAGTTTAAAAAGAAAGCCGATTATGACCGAGATGCAGAAACTTTATCTATTCGTGCCGCTCGCACCACTTGCCGGTGCGCTGATCGCAGGACTGTTTGGACGTCTCATCGGCCCGGTCTGGAGTCACCGCGCGACCATTATTTTGATGTTCATGTGCGTCGGGGCTTCAATCACGGTGTTCATGGATGTGCTGGGCGGCAATGTCTATAACGGGACGGTATACACCTGGATGACCTCCGGGAATACGCGTTTCGAGGTCGGATTCCTGATCGATCGTCTCACTGCAACGATGATGATCGTCGTAACCGTCGTTTCATTGATGGTGCACATCTATACCATCGGTTACATGCGGGGCGACCCGGGTTATCAGCGCTTCTTCAGTTACATCTCGCTTTTTACTTTCTCGATGCTGATGCTGGTGATGTCCAACAACTTCCTCCAGCTGTTTTTCGGCTGGGAAGCTGTAGGACTTGTCTCCTATCTCCTGATCGGTTTCTGGTATACACGGCCTACCGCCATCTACGCCAATCTAAAGGCCTTCCTGGTCAACCGGGTAGGGGATTTCGGGTTTCTTCTCGGTATCGGCCTGGTTCTCGCATATTTTGGCACGCTCGACTACGAGACGGTCTTCGCACAAGCGCCTCTAGCTGTGGGACAGACTATCGAGATCTTCTCGGGCACGCCCTGGGCGCTGCTGTCGGTAATCTGTATCCTGCTGTTCGTCGGAGCGATGGGAAAATCGGCCCAGTTTCCATTGCACGTCTGGCTGCCGGATTCGATGGAAGGTCCAACCCCCATCTCGGCCCTTATTCATGCAGCTACGATGGTTACCGCCGGCATTTTCATGGTAGCCCGAATGTCACCCCTATTCGAGCTGACTGAAACTGCCTTGTCGGTGATGCTCGTGATTGGTGGAATCACCACCTTTTTCATGGCGCTTGTCGCGCTCGTGCAGAACGACATCAAGCGCGTAGTGGCGTATTCGACGCTGTCCCAACTGGGTTACATGACAATTGCGCTGGGGGCTTCGGCTTACTCCGCGGGTATTTTCCACTTGATGACTCATGCTTTCTTCAAGGCAGTGCTTTTTCTTGGCGCGGGTTCCGTCATCATTGCCATGCATCATGAGCAGGACATGCGCAAGATGGGCGGGCTCAAGAAATACATGCCCATTACCTACTGGACGATGTTTATCGCGGCCCTTGCGAGCGCGGGCGTTCCCGGTTTTTCCGGGTTTTTCTCAAAGGACGCCATCATCGAAGCAGTCCATTTTGCCAACATTCCTGGAGCTGGCTTTGCTTACTTCTGTGCAGTATCGACCGTCTTCGTAACAGCCTTTTACACCTTTCGGCTGATGTTCATGACTTTCCACGGGAAGCCGCGCATGGATCATCATACCGAGGAGCATTTGCACGAATCACCCTGGGTCGTGACATTGCCACTCGTCATCCTTGCGATCGCTGCCATCGGTGCTGGGTGGCTGATCGAGCCCATGTTGTTCGGCGGCTATTTCGGTGATGCCATAAGAATCCTGCCCCAGCATGATGCTATTGCACAAATGGCAGCCCAGTTCCATGGAATAGGCGGAATGATGGCGCACGCACTCACAACACTGCCATTCTGGCTCTCCGCCGCCGGAATTTTCCTGGCCTGGTATTTATATATCGTCAACACTGCCTTGCCGGCAAAAATCAGCCAGGCTGCCGGTCCGCTCTATACGCTGCTTGACCACAAATATTTTATAGATGAGCTATATTCATTGCTCTTCGCGCGAGGCTCGCGTGCGCTCGGCCAAGGCTTATGGAAGATTGGAGATGTGACGATCATCGACGGGTTTTTCGTCAACGGCACGGCACGGATGGTTGCAGGAGCGTCCATGCTGATGCGCCGTTTCCAGTCCGGCTATATCTACCATTATGCCTTCACCATGATCATTGGTGTCTTCGTGCTGATGAGCCTGTGGCTGCTTCCCTAATAGTGGAACTATCTTGTGAAATGGCCGCTGCGTCGCCGCATGCCGAAGAATAAAACGGAATAGATATGCTGTTTGGCTTTCCCTTATTGAGTCTGATCATTTGGCTGCCGATTGTGGCTGGAATCGGAGTGCTTGCGACAGGAGGCGATCGCAACGCCCAGATGGCAAGATGGATTGCGCTGGTGGGCGCCACAGTGGGATTCCTGGTTGCGATTCCGCTGTACACCCGTTTCGATCCGTCGACGAATGCGATGCAATTCGTGGAGCACAGTGTCTGGATCGAGCGTTTCAACATTCACTATCATCTGGGCGTGGATGGCATTGCAATGCCCCTGATCCTGCTGAACTGCTTTATTACGCCGCTGGTCGTGATCGCCGGATGGGAAGTGATCAGCAAGCGGGTATCCCAGTACATGGGTGCGTTTCTTATCATGTCCGGTATCGTGAACGGGGTTTTTTCAGCGCTTGATGCAATCCTGTTTTACGTCTTCTGGGAAGCATCCCTCATTCCGATGTTCCTCATCATTGGAATCTGGGGCGGGCCTAACCGCGTTTACGCCGCGATCAAGTTCTTTCTATACACCCTTCTGGGTTCGCTCCTGATGCTGGTGGCATTCATTTACCTATACCAGGTTTCGGGCGGAAGTTTTTCCGTGCTGGATTACCACAGGCTGCCACTATCCCTTGCGGCACAAGTACTGATATTTATCGCCTTCCTGCTTGCTTTTGCAGTGAAGGTTCCCATGTGGCCCGTCCACACCTGGCTGCCCGATGCTCACGTCGAGGCGCCCACGGGCGGATCCGTGGTCCTGGCCGCGATACTTCTCAAGCTCGGCGGGTATGGCTTCCTGCGCTTCTCGTTACCCATCGCGCCGGATGCGAGTCACCACCTTTCGGGATTCATGATCGTACTTGCGCTGATTGCCGTCGTGTATATCGGATTTGTCGCGCTCATACAGGCCGACATGAAGAAGCTTATTGCGTACTCATCGGTATCGCATATGGGTTTCGTCACGCTGGGCTTTTTTCTCTTCAATGCTTACGGTATTGAAGGCGCGATGCTTCAGATGATTTCGCATGGCTTCATATCGGGCGCCATGTTTCTGTGCGTGGGCGTCATGTACGACAGGCTGCATTCGCGGCAGATTGCCGACTATGGCGGGGTCGTCAACAAGATGCCCGTGTTCGCGGCTTTCTTCATGCTGTTTGCCATGGCCAACTCGGGCTTGCCCGGCACAAGCGGCTTTGTCGGCGAATTCCTGGTTATCATGGCGTCAATGAAGGTGAATTTCTGGTACGCATTCTTCGCAGCAATCAGCTTGATGACCGGGGCGGCTTACACCTTGTGGATGTACAAGCGCGTGGTCTTTGGAGCAGTGGTGCACCCGGCGGTCGAAGGACTGGACGATGTCAATGGCCGGGAAATTTTTGTCCTCGCAGTTCTGGCCCTGGCAGTACTCTGGATGGGGCTGTATCCGCTTCCCATAGTGGAAGTCATGCATACGACGGTGGACGATTTGTTGGCTCACCTGGCCCGTAGCAAGCTGTAGCGGGAACAAGAAGAGAACCTGTTCGAGGATGATATGAATTTTCTGCAGCCTGATTTGGCGCCGGCCTACCCGGAAATATTCCTGCTGCTGATGGTTTGCGTGGTGCTGTTGGCCGATCTTGCGTGGGGCAAAGAGAAGCCCCATCTCGCCTATCTGCTGGCGCAACTTGCGCTGTTCGGTTGCGTGCTGATCACCTTTGCGACTTCTGCGCCGGGTGTCGCCTACACGTTTTCAGGAATGTTCGTCGACGACCCGTTGGCCGACATACTGAAGATGATGGTGTATGTGACCGTATCTGTCGTGCTGGTTTACTCGCGTACCTATATATCGGCGCGAGGACTGCTCAGCGGCGAGTTCTTCAGCCTGTCGCTGTTTGCCACGCTGGGCATGATGGTAATGATCTCCGCGAGTCATTTTCTCACGCTCTACCTCGGGCTCGAGCTTCTCTCCCTTTCACTCTACGCCATGGTAGCGCTACGGCGAGAATCCGTTGGGGCGACCGAGGCAGCCATCAAGTTTTTTGTGCTGGGCGCGCTTGCCTCCGGATTCCTGCTTTACGGCATGTCGATGGTATACGGATCGACAGGTTCGCTGAATATTGCGCGTGTGGCTGAAGTGATCCAATCGGGAACGGTGAGCCACACAGTCCTAGTTGTGGGCGTGGTATTCATCGTCGCGGGCATCAGCTTCAAGCTCAGCGCCGCGCCTTTTCACATGTGGGCCCCTGATGTCTACGAGGGAGGCTCGACCGCTGCCGTGCTGTTTATCGGATCTGCGCCCAAGTTGGCTGCATTCGGCTTTATCATGCGGTTGCTGGCCGAGGGCCTGGGTCCAATGGTGGCTGACTGGCAAGGGATGCTCATCATCCTTGCGGTCATGTCCATGGCGATCGGCAATATAGCCGCCATTGCACAGACGAATATCAAGCGGATGCTCGCCTATTCCACGATCTCGCACATGGGCTTCGTGCTGCTCGGCGTTCTTGCCGGCGATGGAAATGGCTACAGCGCGGCGATGTTTTACGTGGTCGTCTATGTCCTGATGACGCTGGGCACGTTTGGCGTGATCATGCTTCTGTCACGAACGGGCTTCGAAGCCGAGATGCTGGACGACTTCAAGGGGCTGAACCGGCGCAACCCATGGTACGCATTCATGACCCTCCTGCTGATGTTCTCGATGGCTGGAATTCCTCCGACCGTCGGCATTTATGCAAAGCTCTCCGTGTTGCAGGCTGTGCTAAGCGCTGGCTATACGTGGCTTGCTATCCTCGCCGTGCTCCTGTCGCTCATCGGGGTGTTTTACTATCTACGGATCGTCAAGCTGATGTATTTCGATGAGCCGGAAAGCGATGCCGCCATCTCTCCCCAAGGCGATGTCAAATTGCTGCTGAGCGCGAACGGCCTAGCGATGCTCGCCTTCGGGTTATTCCCTCAAGCCTTGATGGCGTGGTGCGCCTACGCGATTCAGCAATCATCCATATAGCACTGGGAATCACGAGGGCTTCCCCCTGGGCCTGATGCTCGCTTGAGCTGTTTGTGCCGGCTGCTCCATATATACAGGCGCCTGCGCTTGCGGGCTTTTTGGAAACATCCCGTAAGGATGCCGCATTCGATGCCCATGAGGGCGCTTATTTTCTGTAGCTGATGCGGTATATCACTCCGGCATAATCATCCGAAACCAGCAGGGCTCCGTCGGGCATAACCAGGACATCCACCGGGCGTCCCCACGCGTTTTCCTGCTCCAGCCATCCTTCGGCAAATACCTCTTGATTCACTACCTTGTTATCTTTTATCCGCGCGAACTGGAGGCGATACCCGCTTTTGTTTCGCCGATTCCATGAGCCATGCTCCGCTATAAAGATGTTGTTCCGGTATTCGGGGGGGAACATTTTCCCCGTATAGAAGCGCATTCCCAGGGGCGCTACATGCGGATCCAGCTTGGTTACGGGTGGCGTCGATCTGCTGCAATCGCGTTTTGCCCCATACTTCGGATCAAGAATATCGACAGCATGGCAATAAGGATAGCCAAAATGCATCCCCTTGCGTGGGGCGCGGTTCAGCTCGTCTGGAGGCAGGTTGTCGCCCATCCAGTCCCTTCCGTTGTCGGTGAACCATAATTCCTTTGTTTGGGGATGCCAGTCGAAACCCACGGTGTTTCGAACCCCTTGTGCGAAGACCTCGTGCCCGGTACCGTCGGGCTTCATGCGCGAAATCAGCGCAAACTTCTCGGGGTCGGGCTCGCAGATGTTGCAAGGCGCTCCTACCGGCACATACAGCAGCCCGTCAGGGCCGAAAGCAATAAATTTTCCGCCATGATGCTTCTCAGTTGGAAAGCCATCAAAAATAACAGTTGGCTTGCCTGGTTCGTCCAGCTTGCCTTCAATCCCATCAAATTTCAGAATGCGGCTTATCGCGGAGACATACAGCGCACCGTCCTTGAACGCGACGCCAATGGGCATGCTAAGCCCGCTCGCTATTGTTTTTACCTTCCGTCCGCCCTCTGTTTCGGTTATGGCATATACATTTCCCTCGGAGGATGAACCGGCAAACACCGTCCCATTTTGTCCCAGTGCCA
>DASSHJ010000264.1:0-2804 GCA_035692965.1 Nitrosospira sp.
GGTTAATGCTGTGATTAACCTTGCCCACGTGCTGGATCTGACCGTCGTCGCGGAGGGTGTCGAAACCGACGGTCAGCAGCAGGTACTTCGGGGTCTTGGGTGCGATGAACTGCAGGGCTTTCTTGTCGCCAAGCCCATGCCCGCCAATACGCTATCTATATGGATGAGCAGACGGGAGATGATTGAGCCCGGGGAACTCCCCTCCGAACTCTCTTCTGCCGACCTGAAACAGGCCGCCTTCGGAGCTCTTTAACAAGTCCCCGTGAAACTCGTTGCCCATAGATTGGGGAGATTATCGGACAATAACAGATGCATGATGGAAGCTATGGCTGCGTCGCGATAATGATTCCGAGGGCCAATACATGGACGCCGTTCGTGTTCCAGTTTTTACTGGCCACTGGATGTGATCAGGCATCACTGAAGCCAACCGTTCCATCATCGGCGCAGGATCGCCCACCAGCGCGCCACGTTGAGGAGTGTCATCAAGGAAGCTGCAACATAAGTCCATGCCGCCGCATTGAGCAACCGGCGCGCGTGAGGCATATCCCCATCGATCAGGTAGCGCTCTCGCTCTAAAATCGGCAGGGCACGGGCGAAACTGGCGTTCAACTCCATAGGCAAGGTCAGCGCATGCACAAGCGTCGCACTTCCCAGTGTCAGCATGCCACCCGCGAGAAAAAGCAGTCCTGCCGCCGGAGAGCGTACTGCTGCGGTAATCACGGGAGCCAGCATCAGAATGCTAGCTCCGAGTTTCTCGGCGGGCGCCGCCCATTGAACCAGCGTCGTGCGCAAGGCGAGGGGTGGATAATTATCGTGATCCTGGATTGCATGTCCGACCTCATGCGCTGCAATCGTTATAGCTGTCAATGAACGGCCGTTGAATTTATCGGACGTGAGGCGGACCATTTTTTTCAAAGGATCATAATGGTCGCCCGATTCAGTTACCTCCACCCCTACATGCGGCAATTTCGCATCATCGAGCAATTTTCGGGCGAGTTGCGCGCCCGTGAATGAATAGCGATCTGTAGGTTCGCTATATTTTTCCATCGTGTGCTTGACCCAGTAGGAAGGTCCGACAACCAGGAAAAAGATTAAACCGATCAATATCAGATAAAGCATGATTGAAACTATCAGTAAAAATTACTTGATGAGACCGCTTAAATGTCCTGAATGTTTGCTTATCGGCAACTTCAGTCGATCACGTTGTATCAGAGCTTTGATCGATAATGCTCAAAATAATTCTTCAACTGAATCAGAAGCAAATCTCTCGGAGAGGTAATGACGCCCCGGGGCTAAGAATCAGTTCTGTCTTGGCATTGCAGTTTAAAAGTTTATAAAAGCGAACTTCAAAGTCATCGTGTGGTCAAGCCGCCTCGGGGATAACTTCGACCAGAACGTAATTCTTCAGAGTTTAATCCTCTAGAGCGAAGAGAAGCTACCGGTAGTTGCTCCGATAAACGACGTGTAAGGGTATGTTTGAGGGTAGGCGAATCTGTGGCATACAACGCTCCAATAATATTCCATTCGAGAGAGTATCTAGCTCAGAAACGCGACCTATCCCCAACAATACACTGTTCGCTTGTTCACTTAAGCATCCGCCAATGAAGAATATCTATACCGAGGAAGGATCCAGACCGATCAAGGCTTGGGCCGATATTGAGGAAGATGCGCTTGCACAAGCCAGGAATCTCGCGCGGCTGCCTTTCGTAGACCGCCATGGTATTGCCCTTATGCCCGACTGTCATCTCGGTCGGGGCACGACGGTAGGCACAGTAATCGCGACTGATAAGGCAATCATTCCAGCAGCAGTCGGTGTCGATATAGGCTGCGGGATGAATGCTGTCCGCCTTTCGCTCAAAGCTCCGGATCTGCCCGATTCATTGCTTGCTATCCGCCGGCAAATCGAGCGTGATGTTCCGCTGGGACCGGGTGGAAGTCGCGACAAACCTGTTGCGCTAGGCAAGCTCTCCTCAGCACTTGAAGAAGGGGCGGGCTTCAAGCGATGGTATGAGCGTTTTGCGCAGGGCCGCAAGACCGATGAAATCAGCCTTCTGAAGAAGGCCCAATCTCAGCTGGGTACCTTAGGCTCAGGAAACCACTTCATTGAGTTGTGCACGGATGAAAATCAGGACGTGTGGGTGATGCTTCACTCGGGTTCCCGCGGGATTGGCAACATGATCGGGGGTTACTTCATTGAAAAAGCCAAGCGCAGGATGGAACGGTTTTCCATTCATTTGCCGGATGCCGATCTTGCCTATCTGACGGAAGGCGATGACGATTTCGACGATTATGTGGAAGCTGTCCACTGGGCGCAGGACTATGCGCTTGAGAACCGGCGGCTCATGATGGAGACGACAATAGCGGCGCTCCAACGGCATATTCCGATCAAATTTACAATCACGCGGGAAGCTATCAACTGTCACCACAATTACGTGGAAAGGGAGACCCATTTCGGGCGAAATCTCTGGGTGACACGCAAGGGAGCAATACGGGCAGGCGTGGGCGACCTGGGGATTATCCCCGGCTCGATGGGCCAGCGCAGCTATATTGTACGGGGCAAAGGCGAACTGGAATCCTACTGCTCCTGCTCGCACGGTGCTGGCCGGAAAATGTCACGGACGCAGGCACGAAGCACCTTTACCGTGGCAGACCTGATAGAGCAGACCAAAGGAGTCGAGTGCCGCAAGGATAAAATGGTGCTGGACGAGATACCGTCATCGTACAAGAACCTGGATGAGGTCATGGCAAACCAGGCAGACCTGGTTGAAGTCGTTCACACATTAAAAGCAGTCATGTGCGTCAAA
>DASSHJ010000265.1:0-5437 GCA_035692965.1 Nitrosospira sp.
TGCAAACAATCGTTCTGTACGGTTTCGCACAAACAACCGCCGTGCGCCTGCTCACAATACAATCATAAGTCCAAAGAAAAGCGTTTTTTCACATTCCTGCAAAGGTTCTGATTTAAGGTGAGGGCTGGCAACAGTATTGTAAAACAACCGGATTTGACGGGGATATCGCTATTCTTAGGGCTCTGACAAAGTCCGCCATGGGGTAATTCGATAGAGAGGGAGAACTTGTTCAGAGAGATTCGCGTTTCCGTCGCGTCATACGCATGTTTCGTCGATTGCGTTATGGTTTGTTCAGCATTTTGGTTTTCACCCCTTTAACAGGAATAGATGATGAAAAGACACAATGAACGATATCTGCTCGACTTTGCTTTTGCACTGCTCGATCACCGGTCGGGAGCGTTCAGACAAAAATTGCTCAAGTATTTTCAATCCACCGGGCGAAAGCTCTGGACGGATGTAGAGAAGATACCGGGACGGAAAAGAAACGATCCGGTGAGCCCGTTCCAGATGATGTCCGACTGACAGATAAGCCAATACGCACCCTCCCAATCCAGGAACGGACCAAGCTGCGCTGTCGGCCCGTTCGCGCGCCAAAAACACGCCCGTACCTCGGGTTTCCTCCCTTGACTCCTTTGAATGTTGCATCGGATGATGGCTGAGACAGAAAACATCGGTTCTTCCTCTCCACTTCCCCGCGTTATGCCCGCGCTGTTTGTCGGCCATGGAAACCCCATGAACGCCCTCTCGCAGAACGCCTATACCTCGGCCTGGTCTGCCATCGGCTCCGCCCTTCCCGAAACCAGGGCCATCGTGTGTATCTCGGCGCATTGGTACATTCCAAAAACAGCGGTTACCGCGATGCGGAACCCGCCTACGATTCATGACTTCGGCGGCTTTCCGCGGGAACTTTACCAAGTTCAGTATCCTGCCCCTGGTTCACCGGAAGTGGCGGCAGAAGTGATGGAACTACTGTCACCGTTCGCCTTGAGCGACATGGAATGGGGGCTTGACCATGGCGCCTGGTCTGTCCTCCTGCATATTTTTCCCAATGCCGATGTTCCCGTGGTTCAGTTGAGCATCGACGAAACGCGAGACGCGGCCTGGCACTATGATATCGCCAAACGGTTGCAGCCATTACGGGAGAAGGGAATTCTGATCGTGGGAAGTGGAAATATCGTGCACAACCTCCATACCTATTCCTGGGGAAAGCATGACGCGGGGCCGTACGACTGGGCTATAAGATTCGAAGATCGCGTAAAAGAGGCATTAAGGTCGGGAGACGCTGGATCGCTCGTCGAATATCAGGCGCTTGGCCGGGACGCTTTATTATCAGCGCCCACGCCCGACCATTACCTACCCTTTCTCTACATTCTGGCTCAGCGCAGAGGGGATGAAAGCATCACGTTTCCCGTGGAAGGATTCGACGGTGGCTCGATCTCGATGCTTGCCGTCAAAATCGGGCAATAGACGTCATTGGGGATATTTAAAGACGCGTTATTCCCTTTCGATACTTCCCTTAAACGCCTTTCCAAGTGTATCGCCCTGTCTGGCTGCTTGCGCAAATCGTTGGGTCATGCTCTGCGAATCTTGCAGGTCCCGCTACGCTCGCGGGTCATATTCCATTACCATACCCATTGCCTTCCAGTCCAATCCAAGGCCACCAAAGACATGGAGCTTGCCCCCCGGCGCGATTCCATATACTTCCTCCGCCCCCTTCGGGATGGGCGCAGCAGGCTTCCATTCGTCGGCCAACCCTGCACCCGCGTTAAGGAGCAGCACGACAAGTACTGTCATGCGCCAGGCGCTCGAAATCCCTGCCCATTTGTCAACTTGCATTTATGTCTCTCCTTTTCCCGGGAAAAACCCTGCGTTCCCTGCTCCAGGCATAATAGTCATCGTAGTTCATCGACCACTACACGCTTTCCATCGCTCCGAGGAGGAGTATCGAGCTTTATCCGCTGGTTGCACAAGGTGTTCTCGAAAGTCCTGCGCTGGTGGCATCCAAAACAGGTGGCCGAAACAGGTTTCACTTTTCCGAGGTACGCTAAAAAAGCGGGAACGGGACGTCGAGGTCCGCAGCACTTTTCCCTTGGTCCCTATCTTCCGGCCTGTTCCAACTACTCTGGCTCGTCGTGTCTCCCAAATACCGGATATGCATACCAGGGCCTGTTAGCTGTCCATTAATTTTCTCAAACGGCGGGTAGCCCGGCTAAGCGGTGTATCATCATTCGTCATTGGTTGGCTTCGACTCTTACAACACCTCGCACCTACTTTATATTGTGGGCTAATGGAATTCATGGCATATAAAACGAGGATTCCCGGAATGTCTGTTGCCTTCCGGAAGGCCAAAGCGACCGTCCGCTTCACGACTATTCACCCTTCTCCCCTGCGCCCTCCTTTACAGCGACGATGAAATACCTGGGACATCTTTCGCGCGACGATCCTTTTTATGGGTATTTACGGTATGACATTTTTCCCCTTCTTAATGTCAGCCTGGATAAATCTCCCGACTTCCGGGTGTATCGGCTTCCGGCTTCGAACCATGTCTACGCTTATGAGGAACGCAATAGCCATGCCCGGATTATCGGCAAGTTTTTTGGGGGTGTTTCGCGTCTGAGTTCCGGCGGTGCGCGAAACCGCATGGAGCGTGAATACAGCAACCTCAACTATCTGCGCGGCATTGGCTTTGCTGGCTACCCCCATTATGTTCCCCGGCCGCTTGGCCGCAATGCTGATCTCAATAATGTGTTGGTAGAAGAATATTGCTGGGGGGCGCCACTTGCCGACTTCATTATCAACGCGATCCATCAGAATGAGCGGGATGCATTATTCCAAAAACTGGGCGCACTCGCCTATTTTCTCGCTACGCTCCACAACCGCACCGCCAGCGATAGCAAGGTAGATTTCAATAAGGACTGCAAATATTTTGATCTTATTTTGCAGCACCTCGAGGGAAACGGGCGTCTGGGCGCGGACGAAATACGCGAATTTCACCGTTTGAGGGAATACTGGCAGGGGAAGTCAGGCATGTGGGAAGATCGCCAGGTCGTGGCGCACAATGACGTGACACCCGCCAACATCCTGTTCGGTGGTTGCCCCTGGGTCATCGTGATCGATCTCGAACGGATGAGGCTCGGGGATCGAGTTCTCGACCTTGGAAGGGTTGTGGGTGAACTTCAGTATTACTTTTTGAGGTACGCTGGCAACAGATGGTTGGCCGAGCCTTTCATCGGCCATTTCCTATGGGAGTATGTGTGTCATTTTCCTGACCGCGACGCCGCATTCCGGTCAATTACCGGGCGCATTCCGTTCTATGCTGGAGTCACGCTCCTGCGCATTGCACGAAACTTGTGGCTGGCGAAGCACTACAGCCGGCAACTGATCGACGAAGCAAAAAAAATGTTGAGGTAACGATCATGATAAAAGGCATTTTGTTCGACCTCTATGGCACCCTGATCGACATCGAAACCAACGAAGGCATGGAAGAAATCTACCGTGCCATTGCTCACTACCTTACTTATCACTGTATTTATTTGCGCCGCTGGGAAGTCCGCGACCGGTATTATCGAATCATGAAGCAGCAGAAAGAAGCGCGCGGGGAGGAATATCCTGAGATCGACGTCGAAGCGATCTGGAATGAGTTTCTCATGCAGGAAGGCATCCGATCACCCTCGATCCGGGGGCAACAAGCCAAAGTCATCGCCCAAATTTATAGGGGAATCTCGCGTAATCGGCTGCAGCTTTATCCCGGCGTTAAAGAAGTGCTTAATGAATTGCGAACTCGCTACCAACTGGCGCTCGTTTCGGACGCACAGCCCTGCTATGCCCTGCCCGAAATTCGTGCCGTCGGACTGGACGGTTACTTCGATCCGATCATCATCTCCAGCTACTACGGCTACCGGAAACCAGATTCGCGGCTTTTCAGAACCGCGCTCGAAAGGTTGGGCCTCGAACCTCATGAAGTAATCAGCATAGGCAATGATATGTTCCGGGACATCTACGGCGCGAAGATTCTCGGAATCAAAAGCATTTTTTTCGATTCCAATCAGGGAACCAAGACGTTTCAGGACGTTTCGCCGGATTACCAGATTTCACAGTTCGATGACGTGCTAAAGGGTGTGGCGGCGCTAGGATGATTCTATGTTAACGAAGTGGTCTAGAAAAAATATGATGGGACGAAGAATTGGGGACGGAGAAGTTGGGAATAACCCAGCGTTTCCTTATGCGCAGTAGTCGCGGCCTCTAGCAAGCCCCCAGTCGAAAAAACCTAAAGAAATCCGGTTCTGCCCCCAATTTTAACCTCTTGGCGCATTTTCCGGTTAATCCGTTTTCCGTTTCCCACCATTCAAACGTACTACCGCTGGCCTGGCCAACACATTCCAGTCCACCTCCCGACAGTCGATGCGGGGCAACGTTCCTCTTGCCACAGGCGGCGCGGACAGCCAGCTCGACGTGAAAAAAACCTTTATACTCGATCAACCTTCGCGCAGCGAATTCTTCCTCCGTACCGTCCATCCTAGAAGGGCCAAACCGGCAAGCATCAGGGCATAAGACTCAGGTTCTGGAATAGGCGCTCCGATCGAGCAATCCGGTCCGCACGACAGTCGCGCCACCTGTTCGTTTTGCGAAAGAAACAGTGTACCGCTGTTATGATCTGGCGAGACAAAATCACCGCGTGTGCCGCCAGTGGGGATGAGGACGAACTGATCCGGATCGCCACTCGGCTTGGCCGGGTCCAGAAGGCCCACCGTGCCGTCATTATTATTGACGATGATGTCGCCGTTCAGCGGTCCACCAATGATGACGCCCGTGCCATCGGGGCCATGTCCAAAATTGGGAAAACTTCGGACCAGGGAACCCGTCGAGATATCATATGCCTGTATAACCCCATTCTCCACGTAAGCCATCTTCCCGTCCGGTGATACAGATACGCCATCCGGAAACAGGCCAGATTTGATGACTCTAAAGGTGCCAGCTACGGGATTAATGTCGACCAACCCCTGGCTGCTTGCTGCGATGAGGTGCTGGTTGGCAGGATTGGTCCACATTCCCAAGTAGCCGCGAAGGATGCTCGTCCGGCTTCGAATACCATCCGTACCGCACCCTCACGCACTTAGGGGGAAACTTTGTTTGATTTATCATGGTTCCATTCTCCAATGTTGGAGCCTTCTTAAAACCCGGGGCTGTTGACTCCGGCATCCCTTAATTTCCCTGGCTTGATCTTCTGAAGCTATCTGCTAAACCGAAGGTGATACGTGGTCAACTGAAGAGGGCTAATAAGGCAGCATGAACAAAACGTTAGAACGACAGAAGCAGTTTTCGAAGCCTTTTAGCTTTTTCGAGTTTTAAAGGGAGGACGATGAACAACAAACCTGGCTCGACCCGACTGCTTGCCCCGAGGCGCCGTCCCTTGCGGGTTTTTGCCTTCGACCCGAGC
>DASSHJ010000266.1:0-8007 GCA_035692965.1 Nitrosospira sp.
GAACAGGCCCTGCGCCACATTCTCCAGTTTCGCGGTCCTGACCCTGAAATTACCGAAGCCATGATCTGGCTGTTGTTGTCGGGCAAAAAGGTGGATCATGCTTTTCTTGATGCCATTGTTCAGCCTTTCCGCCCTCAGTCAGGGGGCAGGCCGGCACTCAGCGCACACTTGACTGAAGCACTTGCAGCGGCTGAACAAACCTTGGGCAAGCCTCTTCAGGCGGCGGAGTGGTATCAGCAATCGCTGGCAGCCAGGCCCAGGGATTTTTTATGGACGTTGACGCTGGCCGACAATATGGAGTGGGCGGGATGCCCGAGCAGTGCAAACCATGTCCGTTTCGTTGCGCTAAAGCTCTTTGCCTCGCCCAATTTCAAGCAGATCGACGTGCAATATCCCCTGCGGCTCGCCGAATATTTCTCTGGGCGCAAAGATATGCTTGCCCAGGGGGGAACCTGGGTTGAGCCAGAAAGTGAGAAATGGCTGTCCTTACGCCGGAACTGGAACCTTTCCAGAACCCTGGACAATGCGGATTATTTTTCGCTCCAGCGTCAAACCGAACGGTTGTCCTCGCCTGCCTGGCAAAAATTTGCCGGATACGTCGGCGGCAAGAATCAGGCAGCGGTCGCATTGCAGTTAAAAGCGATTTCCACTTACCTGGAAGGCCAGCCTGACAAGAAGCAGAAGCAGGCATCCGAAATATTGCCCTTGTCACTTGACGATGTCGATCGCGAACAGCGATGGCTGGCTGGAAAAGCTTTGGCGAGTCCCAGCGATTTGCATGCTGAAGCAGATGTCTGCCGCCAGACGCTCGCTAAAATCCGCGGCTCACAGCAAGTATCTTCCGCAGGCGAAGAGCAACCCGCGTTATGAAGAAGCCGTGGCTGGAAGGTATGGAGATAATCAGCCAGCCTATGCCGGCATGGGGAGGCTGGATTGAAACATTTGGATTGACGGCAATTGTGCTGGGCGTGTCGTTCATTACCCAGCAGAATGATCCTTTCCGGCTCGGCGTGGGTTTTCCCTGGCCGGTACTGGCTCCTCTGCTGGCCGGATTACGCTACGGTTTCATTCACGGTTTCGCCAGCGCTCTGGCGATACTGGCGGCACTGGGAATATCCCTCGATCAGCAGTGGCAGGTAGCGTCCGAACTTCCGCTTTCATTTGCGATTGGGGTCGTCATTGTCGCAATGGTGGCGGGCGAGTTTCGTGATATCTGGGGGCGCCGTCTGCATCGGTTGGAGGGCGCTTACCAATATCGGGCCGAACGCCTCGAAGAGTTTACCCGCAATTACCAGTTGTTGCGCCTCTCGCATGATCGCCTGGAGCAAACTGTAGCCAACAGCGGGCTTTCGCTCCGCGAGGGCATCATGCATCTGCAAAGCTCGCTTGATTCCATTGACGGGACCAGTGATCTTCCCGGGCCTTCATTGCAAAGATTAATCGAGTTCATGGCTGGATATGCCTCCCTGACGAGAGCTTGCATTGTCGGTATACGCGGGAATCGCGTCCGTGCCAACGTTCTTGCCCGTGTTGGCGAGCCCTTTGAAATCGATGAAAGCGATCCAGTACTGACCGGAGCGCTGGAGACGGGAGAATTGACAGCAGTCAATTCGATGGCGGGAACTTCAGGAGGTCAACGCCAATTGCTCGTGGCCATCCCCTTGTCCGACTCGACCGGCGAAGTTCATGCCATGCTACTCGTGAAATCCATGCCTTTTTTTGCATTTCATGAAAATAATTTAAAGCTCATTGCTGTACTAGCTGCTCATGGTATCGACCATTTGCGTTTTGGGACAGCCGCTTCTTCCGTTGCGCGTTTTATCGCCGCATTTGACCGCGTTTACCAGGATCACCTCACGTTCAAGCTGGATGCAACGCTCCTGAGACTATCGGGTAACCCGCCTGATGTGGAGGCAGCAAATGGAAAACTGAGGTCTGCTATCCGGGCTATCGATATTACCTGCATCGCCTGTGACAACGGCAAGCCCGTCGTGTGGATCCTTCTGCCGCTCACCGATTCTGTTCATGCACAGGCGTGGATGCAGCGGTTGGACAGCGTTCTTGCAAAGATGACCGCCGAGCTCTTTGCAATCGGGGAGGTGGACCCTCAGCGCATTCGTTCCCTCAGTCCTCAAAAGTCCAGCTGATGCCTGGCCTGGTCATGCTATGGGGACTTGTGGCCGAAGTGCTCGCCGGGGTGCTGCTCTGGCTCAGCGAGGGGGCGGGGGAGGAGGCTTGGGCCGGAGCGCCGGGCGTTTTTGGCGCGATTATTTTGCACACCCTCTCATCCTATTTTTTTGCGCAGGGTTTCTGGCGCATCCTCCCGCCAAGATACAAGCTGCCTACGTCGCGCAGCCTGGGTTTTCTGTTTTCAGTCATATGGATTTTGCCGGTACTCGGCGTTCTGGGGATACTGTGGAGTGTGACAGCTGCGCTAAAACGGCCTCGCAACCGTTCGTTGAAAGATGTGCAGACTATCGCCTTGCCTGAGTTGCCTTTTTCCCCGCCGTTCATTTTTCCGACTCCTCCATACAGCGAAGGTGCTCTGCGCCAAATTGTGCATTTCGCCGAAAGGCCATTGAAGCGTCTGAAGGCTGTTATGGCCACACGCTCCATACCGGCGGTCGCAGCTATGCCGATATGGTCCAAAGCCACCCGCGACCCTGTTGACGATGTACGGCTATTGGCCTACGCCATGAAAGACGACAACGAAAAATCCCTGACGGATCGCATCCTGGTTTTGGCTGAGGCATTGCCTGGGGGAGGCCCGCACATGCAAACCGTTTATCATAAAACCATAGCGGCGTTATGCTGGGAACTGCTGTATCACCGGCTGGTACAGGGCGCGCTCAGGCAACACTGGATTCAGATGGCCCGGCGCCACATGGAGGCCTCTCTCCGGGTCTCCAGCACTGAGCCAGATACGGCGGAAATTGAGGACCCCGACGCGTGGCTGCTGTACGGACGCATATTGCTGGAGTCGCAAGAACTGGACAAGGCGAAAGCGGCTTTTGGCAATGCGCGCGCGGGCGGCATTGATGAACAGAAAATTCTTCCCTGGCTCGCGGAAATCGCCTTCGAGCAAGGCTGCTACGGTCAGGTGAAGCACTATTTGTCCATGCTTAGCCGAACCTGTGAAAAAGGCAAAGAACTTGCATTGGTAAAAGAATGGTGGAACAAGTAAAAGCTGATTTTCTTGAAGCGAACCTGTCTGCAGCCCGATCCGGGGAAAGAACGGTTGCCGATATCGGCCTGTTGCTGGAGGGCACATATCCTTACATCCGGGGGGGCGTCTCGTCCTGGGTGCACCAGATTATCAGCGGTCTTCCCGATATCCGGTTCGCTGTGGTTTTCATCGGGGGCGAGTCCGGAATGTATGGCCCGGCGCAGTACCAGTTTCCGCCTAACGTCACCCACGTGGAAACACATTACCTGCTGCAAGGGCAAACGAATAGCAAGCCGGGCGCACGAAGGGGAAACGCCAGAGCTTTTGAGAAGATGGAAGCGCTGCATGCTTACTTGCGACGCGAAGGTGAAATGCCGGGTGAGCAATTGGAGCGTGCGTTCACAGGCCTGGGTTCCCCGGAGGGCATCAGCGAGGAAGATTTTCTGTACAGCAAGGCGTCGTGGGAATACATCACCCATCAGTACCGGCGGCGTTGTACCGAGCCGTCATTCATCAATTATTTCTGGGCAGTTCGCGCGATGCACGCCCCCTTGTTCGTACTTGCGCGCATTGCCCGGGAGCTTCCGCCCGTTCGAGCAATCCATTCCATTTCGACGGGCTACGCGGGCTTTCTGGGCGCGATCATCCAGTTGCGGCGCAAGATTCCGTTCATTCTTACAGAACATGGCATCTACACGAAGGAACGGAAGATAGATTTGGCGCAGGCGACCTGGATTCGCGACCATAATGATGACGTCTGCAATACGCTTCACGATGAGATGGGGTACATCCGGGGGCTCTGGATCAGGTTTTACGAGCAGATCGGCCGCATGGCTTACGCCCACGCATCGCCTATTGTCAGCCTGTACGAAGGAAATCGCCTGAGACAGATATCTGACGGGGCTGAGGCGGAAAAAACACTCGTCATCCCGAACGGAATCAGCGTGCAGCGTTATTGCGTTGCGCTTGAAAAACGGGTAAATGAAATTCCTCCTGTCCTTGGACTGATTGGACGCGTTGTGCCCATCAAGGACATCAAGACCTTTATCCGGACATTGCGCATCCTGGCGAATGAGCGGCCTGATGTTCAGGGATGGATTGTCGGTCCCGAGGATGAAGATCCATCTTACGTGAACGAATGCAAGGAGCTTGTTGCCAGCCTGGGCTTGCAGAATTCCGTCAAGTTCCTGGGGTTTCAGAACGTGCTTGAAATTTTGCCTCAACTGGGTCTGCTTGTATTGACCTCGATCAGCGAAGCTCTGCCGCTGGTCATACTGGAGGGTTTTGCCAGCGGTGTGCCCTGCCTTGCGACGGACGTGGGCTCTTGCCGCGAACTCATTGAAGGGCGAGGAGAGGAAGATCGCGGGCTCGGTGCGGCGGGAAGCGTTGTTTTCATCGCGGATCCCGAGGGAACGGCAAAGGCCGCGCGCCAACTGCTTGATAATCCGGAGCGCTGGCGCGCCGCTCAGCGTGCGGGACTGGAGCGGGTAAAGCGCTACTACGATGACAAGCTGATGTTCTCATCCTATCGCAATCTTTATCAGCAGGCGCTGGATCGGGATTCCGAAGGCTTTGCGGAATTATCCGGGGCGACCTGAAGATGGCCGGCATCGGGTTTGAAATTCGCAAGATCCTTGAGCGGGACAGTTATTGGTCGGTCCTGCGCGCTTACGGCTACGCTGGGGTAGTCAGCGGAGGTCCTTGGGCGCTTTCGATCCTCAGCATCATGATGATCGGCATTCTCGCCGTGATGCTCGGCGTGGCTCAACGCGAGGTCAACGCCTTCCAGATTTGCGTGACCTACCTCATGGCGGCTTCGCTGATCTGGAGCGGCGGCATGCAGCTCATGTTCACGCGTTTCGTAGCCGACAGGGCTTACGCGGGGGAACAGGCAGAGGTTCTTCCCAATCTCTTCGGCGCATTGATCATCACCATGGGAGGCGGCTTCGCGTTGTTCGCGCCGCCCATTTTCTGGCTATTTGACGGGCCGTTTTTCCAGCAGCTATTGCTGCTGACCAATTTTGTCGTCTTGAGCGGACTATGGATCGCCCTGATCTTTCTATCGGGAATGAAAGCCTATCGCCGCATCGTGTGGACGCTTGCCAAAGGCTACACGATCGGCATTATTGTTGCACTCGCGGCATCCGCCTGGGCGCTGAATGGCCTGTTGCTCGGCGTATTAGCGGGGCACGGTTACTTGCTGTTTTCGTTTTTGCATCACATCGTGCGCGAGTATCCTGGAAATTCCCTGCTCAAGCTTGATTTTCTCGACCGGAAACGGAGCTTCTACAGCCTATTCGCCGTTGGAACCCTGTATTACCTTGCCGTCTGGGTAGACAAGTTCATTTTCTGGTTTGTGCCACACACTTCCGAGCCAGTGATCGGCCCATTGCGGGCCTCCATTATTTACGACCTTCCCATTTTCCTCGCCTATCTTTTCATACTGCCAGGCATGGCCGTATTCCTGGTCAGCATGGAAGCCGATTTCGCCGAGCAGCACGAGCGGTTTTACAAGGCCATCCGGGAGGGAGATACGCTCATGCATATAGAGTACCGGCGGGATCGGATGGTTTATGCTGCACGGCAGGGAATTTATGAGATTTTCAAGGTCCAGGGCATAACGGTTGCACTATGCCTGCTATGGGGCAGGGATCTGTTGCATGCAATTGGAATATCTCCGCTATATATCCACCTGTTCTATATTGACGTGGTTGCGGTGAGCGTCCAGGTGTTGCTGATGGCAATACTCAATGTGCTTTTTTACCTTGATGCCCGCCGCGAGGTGCTGCTCATAACGGCATGCTTTTTTATCACCAACCTGCTATTTACCTTCGCGACATTGCAATTGGGCGCGGAGACTTTCGGGTACGGCTTCGCCGCTTCGGTATCGCTCTCGGCTTTTCTCGGACTATTTATTCTGTCGAGAAAATTCAACCGTCTTGAGTATGAAACCTTCATGCTGCAGGGCTAGGCTCCCGCAGCAGAAATCATCTGAGGCGGGGCAGGGATCACGCCGCATCGACGAGTCGCACGTTAAAGCTGACTTGATCTGCAGTTGCATCCGCTCCCCCATCAATTACCGTTGGAACCTCGAATCCCATCCGGTGATGCAAACACTCCTGTAATGAGTCGGATTCAGGTAGTGAGTCCCGCAGTTTCCTGATCGCTTCCTGTCGTTTGTTCAGGAACGCCCCCGCCTTGGTGGTTTCACCTTCGAGATTGTGAAGTTGCTCAGCCGTGCTATAGACCCTCCATGCAGCAAGAGGCACTTCAGAGTTTTCCGTAATGGCAAGCGCGTTTGCAATCTCTAAAGAGGCTTGGTCGAAGACGCCTGCCCTGAGGGCGGTTTCGGCCAGCAGGCGATAACCGAGCGCAAGATATGTTTTCTCGGGTGCTCCCTGTGCCAGATCGATCAACCGGCTGGCGTAATAGCGCGCCTTTTCGAAGTCTCCCAGCGACAACCAGGTTTCGCTGGCGCCCAGATATGCGGGAAAACAGTAATTTCGGGAGACGGGCAGCGATTCGTCTTCTTCTGCTTTGAAAAAGGAATCGAAGCACCGGATTGCGCCTTCATGGTTGCGAACCCCAAGCAGAGCCCTGCCATATATGGCTGAAAAATGCGCGGAGATAAAACGTTCCCACGGACCGCGGTTTTCTTGGAGCGCTTCTTCGCAATATATTTTCGCGGTTGCAAAATCGCCGGCCTCCACGTGCAGCCAAGCCATAAGGATCTGTCCATGCAGGCGGAAAGGCAGCGTCACGTCATCGCAATTGGATTCAAATGCGTGCCTGCTTTCTTCTGAAATCCTACGTAGCTTGCCCCACTCGCCAAGATGCAGTAAAGCCAATCCCTGGTAATAATGCCCGACCATGAACATATAGCCGTCTCCGAGGCTTCTGGATAGCTCCAGGGCTTTGTCCGCGGTTGCCGACGCACGCCGGTAATTCGAAGCCAGAACCTCCACATAGATGTGCTGTGTCAACCTGGAGTGCAAAACAAGTGGATTTCCGCTGACTCGGGCCTGATCCATCGCATTGTCACAGGCCTCCGCACAGTCCGCCCGCCAAGACCCTAGCATGAGGTTTAGGCCGCCCCACATGCCCTTTACAATGGATTGAAGGATCTTGTCCTCAAGGTGGTTGCTGCGTGCCAGCGCCTGTTCCGCCGTTTCAAGGCATTTACGGCGATCGAGCCAAACGAGGACACGGCTCAGTTCCAGCAACGCCAGAACCTCGGCACGGTTATCACCCGCGGCTCTTGCTGTTACGAGCATGAGTTCCAGATCAGCCTTTGCGTCGCTCATTTCGCCCATCGATCGCCGGATAGCCGAAGTCTGTCTCAAAAGAGCTATCCGTGTCTCCGCCTGCTTTTCCTCGGGCAACCGCTCAACCATGGCAAGCGCACGTGCAAGGTAATCGTAGGCTTCGCGGTTCGCAAACCTCCGTGCCGCGTTGTTGGCTGCCTGGGTCAGGTAAAAGACTGCGCGCTCCCAACCCCATCCTTTCTCGAAATGCAGGGCGAGTTCAGCGGCATGCTTGAGATCGTTTTGACCATGCAGCCTTTCGAGGCATTCGCCGATCCGCAAGTGCATCCGGATGATCTGACTGGCAGAAAGCCTCTGATAGAGCGCCTCGACATATAGGGCATGGCGGAATATGTAAGTACAGGCAACCTCGCCTTGCGGATTTTGCTCCATGCCATCCATACCCAATATCTGGCCACGCCTGGCGAGTGCATCGCAACAGCGATCCACCTCCGCTACATCCATGTCGAGCACAGTGCCGAGTAACAGGGGAGAGAACTGCGAACCTATGGCACTGGCCACCCCCAACAGCCGCTG
>DASSHJ010000267.1:0-3455 GCA_035692965.1 Nitrosospira sp.
GGCGTACATCGACCACGAAGTGGCTTACCATCAGCAAGTCCTCGACGCGGTGGATAAAACGCTGATTCCGAGCGCAAAGAACGAGGAATTGAAAGCCCTGCTGGTCAAAGTGCGGCCCGCGTTTGTGTCGCACCTCGATCACGCGAAAAAGGTCAAGGAGATGCTGCACAAGAAGCACTGAGCACGTATTCGTATCCTCCTGCTGGAGAAACCGGGATAAGTCCTCTGCCGATTCCTGATGGTAACGAGAGCTGTTGGCACTGCCGTCGCGAGCAGAACCGATCCCGGGTTTCTCTGGCCCCTGCCGCTAAAGACCCTGCATGCTTTTTTTTAATGTAAACTTCCCCGGTTTGCGTTCCAATCACTTCCTCCGCGTGATAAGTCCAGAGTATCCGGAATAAAGCTCTGACTTATACTTCAAGCAACAGCCAGATAGTTTCAAGTTCTTCCGTCATCGATACAAGCTCCTTCCAGGTGGAGGTTATGCCTTCCCGTTCCCCAAAATCCGCATCGAACGAATCGGATCGCGAGTGGTGGAAAAAAACGACCGTCTACCACATCTACCTCCGCTCGTTCCTCGACACCAATAATGATGGCATTGGAGATATAGGCGGGGTAATCGAAAAGCTCGATTACCTCCAGGAACTTGGCTACGAAACAATCTGGGTTTCGCCATTCACTCAAAGCCCTCAGAGAGACTTCGGCTACGATATCAGCGACTATTTCTCCATCGCCCACACTTATGGCGACATGGCGATTTTTGAGGAACTATTGCGAGAGATGCACTCAAGAAACATGAAGCTTGTGTTCGACCTCGTGCTCAACCATACATCAGACGAGCATCCCTGGTTCAAGGAATCCGCAAGCTCCCGGGACAACCCCAAGGCTGACTGGTACATCTGGAGGGATGGAAAAGGCAGAAGCGGTATGACACCACCCAATAACTGGCGTGCAATGGCGGGCAACAAGGCGTGGACCTATCACCCCGGGCGCAAGCAGTTCTATTACACGGCCTTCCTCCCTTTTCAGCCCGACCTGAATTACCACAACCCGGAGGTCAAGCAGGCGATGTTCGACGTCGTCAGATTCTGGCTCAGCAAGGGGGTCGACGGGTTTAGACTCGATATTATCAGCGCCATTTATGAAGATCCCGATCTCACGCCTAACCCGGCAAGCTTGAGATTGACCCCTTCTGACGGATCACTGTCGGTCTTTTTCCAGCATCTGAAGAACAATTTTCTTCATGAGAAAAGCTTCGAATTCGCCACCGAGTTGCGGAGCGTCGTGGACGAATTTGACAACCCGAAGAGAGTACTGATCGGCGAATCCCACGGAGACGAGTCTGTAATCAGCCGATTTTGCCGCACGAATGAGAAGGATGGCCTGCACGCCGTTTTTCTCTTCAAGGCGATCTCAACCCCTTTTCGGGCCGAAAACTACCGGAAAATGCTGATGACTTTCGAAGAGCATTTCCCCGAACCGCTGACACCCACCCTCGTCTTCGCCAACCATGACCGGACACGAATCATCAGCCGTCTGGGCGGAAGCGTGGCGAAAGCCAAGTTGCTTGCCCTTTTCCAGTTCACTTGCAGGGGCATCCCTTTTACCTATTTCGGTGATGAGATCGGCATACCCAGGGTAAGAATACCGCTCCGGCAGGGAAAGGACGCTATTGCCATCCAGCATAAATGGGTTCCCCAGCCGCTGGCTGACCGCAGCGTCGAAATTCTCAACCGGGATGAGTGCCGCACACCCATGCTATGGAACTCCGAGCCGAATGCCGGCTTCTGTCATCACTCCATGAAACCCTGGTTGCCGCTCGCGGATAACTTCCAAGAAATAAACGTCGAAAAGCAGACGGCGAACCCACACTCGCTTCTTAACCTTTACAAGAAGCTGATTCGCCTTCGCAACGAAACCCCCGCCCTGCACGAGGGAAGCCTCGAAATCGCAAACGAGCTGTGCGATAAAAATGTTCTGGCATATTGCCGTATTTCCGGTACCCAGAAATACATGGTCATGCTGAATATGTCAAAGTACCGGGTAAAAAATTCCTTGAATGGCGAGATGGCACTGTCTACCCATCCTGAAAGCGAAACCAGTCAACTGCAACCCTTTGAAGGAAGGGTAATGAAGCCGGGAAATTTTTAAAAAAATATCGAGATTTTACAACTCAAGAACATGCCGCTCGGCCCCGCCGCATTTCCCGTCGTGGACCTTGGCGACGTTGCGCTTCTTCCGCAATAGCTCCAAGGCAAAAGAGCCTGATGCGACTGCATCCAGCTCGCCGAACTGGCGCTCGAAAACACCGAAGCTGTTGAGGTAACCGTTCATCGACGGGACTGGTCTGATTCAATTGGAGGCCTAGTCCAGCAGGTATGGCTGCCTGCTTCGACAACCATACCCTTTACTTCGCATGCATGTTAAAGCGGTCCGATTACGCTCTTCCCCGTTCCACGCATTGGGAAACAGTCCCAGATAGTTCGCCGGTGCGGAATGGAGTTAGGCGCTGAATTCCTTGCATATCGCAGTTGTCGCGAAGTCGAACGGCTACCCCTCTGGAACGTCGGGTAGGAAAAATCCAAAGTCGGTGTCGCTGGTATCAACCGACTTTATCAAGGCAATCGATATGAGAGAGTCCCCACGTTTTCTCGGTGCTTACCTCATCCGTTTTAAAATCATGTGACGTCGATACGCCCTTGTAGTCAGTGCGACAAGCTCCGATGCGACGCCAGTTGTGTACACACCTCAATGTGGTGCCCTTTCAGAATAATTGCAGCGCCATGATAAGCCTCTATTCATGCGGTTGTTATACGATTAAAAAGCGATCTGAGACGCAGTCCCATCCAGGCGCGCGACCGTGTAGAAATCGCGCTGCCCGGTTTCTGGAAGGGGTGGCGTGGCAAACCTGTGAAGAGTTGTAATGCCATAAGTCCGCACTGTTTCTCGTGCATTCGGTGCACCCAATAAATTTATCCTGGGTATCAGAACACTAAAGGTGTGGCCCCCAAAGTCGACGCTGGGTGCAAAAGTAATGCTGACAATTGTGGCAACTTCTATCTCGACACGCCTGATCTGATCCCCGTTGAAGCTGCGCGTTTGCTGCAAATCCTGATAGGTAAAATGCGGCTTGCCGTCTATACCGGTGGTGGAGTACGAGATATGTATGTTTCTGCCGCTGAGGTCGTAATGGTTAGGCGCCTTTATAGGCAAATCGGCTTCCATTGAAGACTCCTTGGGTGATATAGCAGCGGAAGAGCGCTGCCCCCGTGTCAGGAATTTTTTTCGAAGCGACACGTACGCACTAGTCTTGTACCGCTTGAGAACTCCAGGCACGCTTCATACGATAAACAAGGCCGCGCCAAGAGTCATAATGGAATGGTTAAATATTGGTTAAATATTGGTTAAATTTCGAAGCTGTGAGGAACAAGGATTGATGGATATAAAACCGAGTG
>DASSHJ010000268.1:0-5292 GCA_035692965.1 Nitrosospira sp.
CGTCCGGCAAGTTGCACATGGGACATGTGCGCAACTATACGATTGGCGATGTGTTATCCCGCTATTGGCGGATGCAGGGCTATAACGTGCTGCAACCCATGGGGTGGGATGCATTCGGCCTTCCTGCCGAGAATGCCGCAATGCAAAACCATGTCTCGCCCGCCCGGTGGACCTACGACAACATCGCGTATATGCGCAAGCAATTGCAGAGCCTAGGCCTTGCAATCGACTGGGGCCGCGAGTTCGCGACTTGCCAGCCGGATTACTATCGTTGGAACCAGTGGTTTTTCCTGAGGATGCTCGAGAAAGGGTTGGCTTACCGGACAACGGGCACCGTCAACTGGGACCCTGTCGATCAAACGGTTCTCGCGAATGAACAGGTGATCGATGGGCGGGGCTGGCGCACCGGCGCGCTGGTGGAAAAGCGCGAAATCCCAATGTATTACTTGAGAATCACTACTTACGCCGATGAACTGCTCGAGTCCCTGGACAAACTGCCGGGCTGGCCGGAGCGGGTCAAGACCATGCAGGCCAACTGGATCGGCAAAAGTTACGGGGTCGATGTTACGTTCCCGCCCGACGCCGAATCCGGCATGTCGCAGCCTCTCAAGGTTTTTACCACCCGGGCCGACACGTTGATGGGCGCGACTTATGTGGCGGTAGCCCCCGAGCACCCGGTTGCTTTGCATGCTGCAGAGCACAATCCTGAACTGGCCGAGTTCATCGAGGCGTGCAGCCATGGGGCGACAATGGAAGCCGAGCTTGCGACGCAGGAAAAAAAGGGGCTCGATACAGGACTGTCCGTCATTCATCCGCTGACCGGCGAAAGGCTTCCGGTATGGGTCGCGAATTACGTATTGATGGGTTATGGCGAAGGAGCGGTGATGGCGGTGCCTGCGCACGACGAGCGGGACTTCGAGTTTGCCAGTAAGTACGGACTGCCTATCAAGCCTGTGATCAAGCCTCTCGATTCAGACCTGCCTGTTCCGTTGTTGGAAGCCTATGTGGAGCATGGCGTCACGTTCGATTCCGGCGAATTTTCGGGGCTTGGATTCCAGGCGGCGGTGGACGTAATCGCTGCAGCGTTGGAAAAGAAGGGCTTGGGGGAAAAGAAAGTACATTATCGGCTGCGGGATTGGGGAATTTCCCGCCAGCGCTACTGGGGTTGCCCCATCCCTCTCATTTATTGCGACGGATGCGGCATCGTTCCAGTGCCGGACGACCAACTCCCGGTGTTGCTTCCTGAAGACCTGGTTCCCGACGGCTCCGGCAATCCATTGGCGAAGACCCCTTCGTTCGTGGAGTGTGTTTGTCCGCGATGCAATCAGCCCGCGCGACGGGAAACCGATACCATGGATACCTTCGTTGATTCTTCCTGGTATTACATTCGCTATGCCTGTGCCGACGACAAGGAAGCCATGACGGACGAGCGGGTGGATTACTGGCTGCCAGTCGATCAGTATATCGGAGGCATCGAGCACGCCATATTGCACTTGCTCTATTCGCGCTTTTGGACCAAGGTCATGCGCGACTTTGGCCTCGTCAAGTTCGATGAGCCATTTCTCAACCTGCTAACGCAAGGCATGGTGCTGAATGAAATCATGTTCCGGAAGACCGAAACAGGCCGGCTGATATATTTTAATCCCGCCGAGGTCGATAGCCAGATCGATGAGCAGGGGCGGCGCGTCGGGGCCGTGCTGCGCGCGGATGGCCACCCCGTGGAGCTGGGCGGAATCGGTACCATGTCCAAGTCGAAGAATAACGGGGTCGACCCTCAGCGGATCGTGGAAGAGTACGGTGCCGATACTGCGCGGTTGTTCATGATGTTTGCCAGCCCGCCGGAGCAGACGCTTGAATGGGCTGACACGGGTGTGGAGGGTGCATTCCGGTTTTTGAAACGGTTATGGAGGCAGGTTTACGAACACGTCGAGCAAGGTGAACATGAGCAGCAGGCTAAGGCCGCAGGCGCTTCAGAAAACCATGATAAAAACGCCGGTCTCAACGCTGATCTGAAGGCCTTGCGTTTTCAGCTGCATCAGACCGTGGCGAAAGTAAGTGATGATCTTGGCAGGCGTCACACATTCAATACGGCAATCGCTGCCGTGATGGAACTCATGAACGCCTTGGCGAAGCTGGACAACTCCAGCGCGGCCGCGCGCAGCCTGATGCAGGAAGCATTGGAGAAGCTCGTGCTGCTGCTGTCGCCCATTGTTCCCCATATCTGCCACGCGCTATGGCGTGAGCTCAAGCCTGGGACCACGCTGCTTGATCAGCCGTGGCCCCAGGCGGACCCTGCGGCCCTCGTGCGGAATGAGGTTGAGCTTGTCGTGCAGGTCAACGGTAAATTGCGGGGCCGCATTTGCGTCGCCACCGATGCGAAGCAGACGGATATCGAGCAACTTGCACTGGAAAGCGATCAGGTAGAGAAGTTCATTGCTGGAAAGAAGGTAAAAAAAGTCATTTTGGTACCCGGCAGATTGGTCAATATCGTTATATAGTAGCGTGACGGCAGTCACCCCATTGAGCAGCGCGGGCATTCCGGTTCTGCTATTACATTTCTTCCATGACAAAAATTCACCTCTTGCACGGCGATTGCAGGGAAGAGTTGCAGAAGCTCGCTGACGCTTCGGTGGATCTGATCGTTACTTCTCCGCCTTATGCCGATCAAAGAAAGCGTACTTACGGTGGTATTCCTCCCGACGAATACGTGGCATGGTTCCGACCCATCTCTGCCGAGCTTCTGCGCGTACTGAAGCCCAGCGGTACTTTCATGCTCAATATCAAAGAGCGGGTCGTCAATGGGGAACGCCATACCTACGTCCTGGAACTAATTTTGACAATGCGCGCCCAAGGATGGTTATGGACCGAGGAGTTCGTGTGGCATAAAAAAAATTGTTATCCGGGAAAATGGCCCAATCGTTTCCGCGATGCCTGGGAGCGTTTGCTACAGTTCAACAAGCAGAAAAAATTCAAAATGCTGCAGGACGAGGTCATGGTCGACACGGGGGATTGGGCAAAGACCAGGCTGCGTAACTTGAGCGTGACGGATAGGGTGCGAGACGAGTCAAGGGTAGGTAGCGGCTTCGGCAAGAAAACGGAAAATTGGCTGACTCGCGACAAGGCGTATCCAACCAATGTACTGCATCTTGCCACAGAGTGTTCAAACAGGGATCACAGCGCTGCATTTCCTGAAGCTTTGCCCGCGTGGTTTATAAAATTGTTTACTTCACCTGATGATGTTGTGCTTGACCCGTTCATGGGATCAGGGACGACATTGCGGGTGGCAAAGCGCTTGCAACGCGACGCTGTTGGCATTGACATTCACCGCGGCTATATCGATCGCATGCAGGCGGAGCTGATGGGGCCCAAGCGCCCCGATTGGGCTCCCCTGATTGAATTTAACTCTTCTAAATTACCGGTATGAATTCAAAAATTCTTGGAGTTTTCGCATTTATCCTGTTTGCCTTGACGGCCTGCGGATTTCAACTGCGCGGGCAGGCAACGTTGCCATTTGACACGCTTTTTATCGCTTTTCCCGCTGGCCAGCCGCTCGGCACTGATCTCAAACGTCTCGTAGCGGCGGGAACCAAGACACGGATAGTCGATGACCCGAAAAACGCGCAGGCCACACTCGAAATCGTGAGTGTCGCCAATAACAAGGAAATCATGTCGGTGTCAGGAGGCGGCCGCGTGCGGGAGTTCGAGCTCCGCTACCGCGTATCTTTCCGTCTCACGGATGCCAAGGGCACCGAACTCATTCCCACGAATGAAATTGCCCTGCGGCGCATCATGCCTTTTACCGACCAGCAGGTCGTCGCGAAGGAAGGAGAGGAAGCCATGCTGGTCAGGGAAATGCAGAGCGATTCAGCCGCCCAGATCGTGCGCCGCTTGGAGGCGGTAAAAACGGCATCGGCATCGTGATCGTCTTGCGGTCGTAGAGGCACTGCTCTCAGGCCCATGCCCATGCGTGTAGCCGCAGATCAGCTTCCTCACCACCTTTCGAGGAAACTCGCTTCGCTTTACACGGTTTTTGGCGAAGATCTGCTGCTCACGATCGAAGCCTCCGATCTAATTCGCGCGAGAGCGCGTGAAGCGGGCTATGCGGAGCGCGAAATCTTCTCGATAGACCATCATTTCAACTGGGCCGAGCTTCAGCAGCGCAGCAGCAGCCTGTCCCTGTTTGGCGAGCGGCGTATAATGGATATGCGCATACCTTCCGGCAAGCCAGGAGTGAAAGGCAGCGCCGCGATCGAGGAATATTGCCGCGCGCTGCCGCCGGACACGGTCACGCTTGTTACGCTGCCGAAGATGGACAGGCAGAATTCAGGGGCAAAATGGTTCAAGGCCCTGGAAGCGGCAGGGGTAATGGTCCCGGTATACCCGGTGGAGCGTGGCCGTTTGCCTTCATGGATCGGCCAGCGCCTTGGGATGCAAGGGCAAAGCGCTGATCCCGATACTTTGCGCTTTATTGCCGAGAACGTGGAAGGTAATCTCCTTGCAGCCCATCAGGAGATCAAGAAACTCGCCCTGTTATATCCGCCCGGTACCTTGTCCTTCAGTGAAGTCAAGGATGCGGTATTGGATGTCGCGCGTTATGATGTATTCAAGCTTTCCGATGCGATGCTTTCCGGGGATACGGTCCGTTATCTACGCATACTGGAGGAACTGCAAGGGGAGGGAACACCTCTGCCCTACATTGTCTTCACGCTGGCGGGGCAGATACGCTCGCTGATTACGATACGGCACGGGATCGAAGCCGGCCGGCCTCTACCCGAAATGATGCGTCAAATCAAGGCAAGACAAGATCAGCAAAAAGTGCTGGAAAGTGCAGCGCGCCGCACAAGTACCAGGCAACTGACGGACGCCTTGTTGCATTTGTCGAAAATAGACAGGATCAGCAAGGGTGTTGGCATGGGCGATCCTTGGGACGAACTGCTGCAACTGGGACTGCGATTCGCGATGGCAGGGCATCCTCAGTAATATCGCTTTGGCGAAGCTCTGGCAGAAACACATAGACCAATACCAAGGTTCGGGGTTTGCTACAGTCGACGGGCTGATATGTAGGCTGCATGTATTAAATGCGTTCAAACGAATTTAAGTTGAATTCGAATCCAACTCAAATTGGATTCTAATTCCAATACGGAGGCGCGCCGATAAAGCAGCGCATATCTATCAAATCATGTATTGAATTGTTCTCAATAAGGGGAACGGAGACATGGACATTATCGACGTCAAGACTTATATGCAATCGATTGGACGGGAAGCACGCGCAGCTTCTCGCCTGATAGCCAA
>DASSHJ010000269.1:0-6727 GCA_035692965.1 Nitrosospira sp.
CCAGTGGCGAAGCGGGTATCCCGAGCCACCGTCTGCAATCGTTGCTTTGAGCAAGGCGGACTGATGGACGGGCAGCACAAGAAGGTCGCCATACTCCAATCCAACTATATTCCATGGAAGGGCTATTTCGATCTCATCCACGATGTTGATCTCTTCGTCTTCTATGACGACGTTCAATATACCCACTCGGACTGGCGCCACAGAAACAAGTTGATGACGACGCAAGGCCCCCAGTGGTTATCGATACCAGCTGGGCACGACCTCAAACGCTTGATATGCGAAGTGGAGGTCGCCGATCAGAAATGGAAGCAAAAGCATAGAAGGACCGTCGAACAGAATTACAGAAAAGCGCCGTTCTTCAAAGAGCAGGAACCGTTACTGGATTTTTTGTATGAAAACGCGATAACGAACCTTTCAGAGTACAACCAGCGCGCCATTAAACATCTATCAGGCTTGCTTGGCATTGCAACACAATTTACCGATAGCCGGCTTCTCTCAGCGCACGGCAGTAAAACCGAAAGGTTGATCAGCATATTACGGAAAGTCGGGGCAGGCACTTATATCAGTGGCCCTTCTGCCAAAAGCTATATTGACGAGACGTTGTTTGCAGAAGCCGGTATAGAACTCGCCTATAAACAATACCCCGACTACCCAGCTTATCCACAATGTTCTTCCCCATTTTTTCCTTTCGTCACTCTGCTTGACTTGCTATTCAACGTAGGGCGCGACGCTCCTTATTATATTTGGGGTTGGCGAGACCAGCGGGACAGCGGGTTCGACGACCTTCGACCATGAGTTATTTTTATATTTTCCTTACTATTGCTTTTACCGTTTACGGCCAGATCGTGCTGAAATGGCAAGTCATCGATGCGGGTCATTTTCCCGAGAATACGCTGGATAAGGTTCTATTTCTGGTGCGGCTAGTACTTAATCCCTGGGTTATTAGCGGGTTTCTAGCCGCGTTTGCCGCTTCCCTCACCTGGATGGTGGCCATGACCAAGCTGGAATTAAGCCATGCTTATCCCTTCATGAGCCTTAATTTCGTGTTTGTTATCATCCTGAGCTACCTGCTGTTCCAGGAAACCATTACAACTCCCAAGATTCTGGGCTTGGGCTTGATCATCCTGGGTATTATCGTGGGGAGCAGAGGTTGAAAATCTGCATTTTCTGTGAAGAGCGCTTCGCCAGTCCAAACTGGGTGTGCCCTTCCTGTGACAGCAGCCCCCAGTATCTCGATGGATATCTAAGTTTTGCGCCGGAGCAGGCACGATCAAGCGAAGGATTCCAACCCCATCATTTTGCTGAACTTGCCAATGCCGAGGCAGGGAATTTCTGGTTTCGGTCGCGGAACCGGCTCATAACCTGGGCGATACAACGTTTTTTTCCTGCCGCAACAAGCTTCCTTGAAATTGGATGCGGAACAGGATTTGTTCTTTCAGGCGTTACCCACAAGAGCCCCCATCTTTCGGTCTGCGGAAGCGAAATTCACTCATCCGGGCTTGACTTTGCTGCCACACGTGTCAAGCAAGCGAAATTGTTTCAAATGGATGCGCGTAATATTCCATTTGAGGATGAATTCGATATCGTGGGCGCATTCGATGTACTAGAACATATCGAAGAAGACGAAGTGGTTCTGGGACAAATACACCGCGCAGTTTCTCCCGGCGGCGGGGCGATCTTTACGGTACCCCAGCACCGCTTCTTGTGGAGCCAGCAGGATGAGTATGCATGTCATGTGAGACGCTACGAAGCCGGGGAACTGTTGGATAAGGTGAAAAGGGCTGGCTTTCAGGTGGAACGAACAACCTCTTTCGTAGCCCTGCTATTGCCGCTGATGTTTTTATCACGGCTATCCAAACGTAAAACGATAGAGAATTTTGACGCAACACAGGAAATGAGAATAAGCAGGTCCTTAAACGCGATATTGGAAAGAATGCTCGATCTGGAACGTATGATAATACGAGCAGGAATTTCCCTCCCCGTCGGCGGATCAAGATTGCTCATTGCCCGCAAGCCCTAGGACCACATGGTTATACCCTTTAACAAGCCTTACATGACGGGAAAGGAGCTATGGTATGTAAGCCAGGCTCATGCAAACGGTCATCTGGCCGGAGATGGTATTTTTACCAAAAAATGCAATAAATGGCTGGAACAGCGCATCGGCTGTAAAAAGGCGCTCCTGACCCACTCCTGCACTGCGGCGCTGGAAATGGCCGCAATGCTCGCCCGGATTCAGGCCGGTGACGAGGTTATCATGCCTTCGTACACCTTCGTGTCAACCGCGAACGCATTCGCCCTCAGGGGAGCTATTCCGGTATTCGTTGATATCCGCCCTGACACGATGAACATCGATGAAGCGCTGATCGAGGCCGCCATTACCCCTAAAACGAGGGCCATTGTGGCTGTTCATTATGCGGGGGTGAGTTGCGAGATGGACACCATCATAGCGATCGCGGAAAAGCATGGATTGCTGGTCATCGAGGATGCGGCGCAGGGAATCATGTCGACCTACAAGGGCCGCCCACTGGGAAGTATCGGCCATTTCGCTGCGCTGAGCTTTCATGAAACCAAGAACATCATCTCTGGAGAAGGCGGTGCGCTGCTGGTCAACGATGAACGCTTCACCGAGCAGGCAGAAATCATTCGGGAAAAAGGAACCAACCGCAGCCTGTTTTTTCGAGGGCAAGTCGATAAATATACCTGGGTGGAGTTGGGGTCTTCATATTTGCCCAGCGAACTGATCGCTGCCTTCTTGTGGGCGCAGATGGAAGAGGCCGATGCCATCACCGGGCGGCGCCTCGATCTCTGGAATGGTTACCATCAAAGCTTCGCCGACCTGGAAGAGAAGGGAAAAATCCGGCGCCCTGTTATTCCATCCGATTGCAGCCACAACGCCCATATGTATTACCTCTTGTTGCCTAGCCTGTCAGCGCGCACGTCGTTTATCGAAAGCCTCAAGCAAAAGGAAGTCCAGGCAGTCTTCCATTACGTTCCCCTCGATAGCTCACCCATGGGGGAAAAATATGGACGAAAATCGGGGGAGCTGAAGCAGACAGAAATGATGAGCGAGCGGCTGGTGAGACTGCCACTGTGGCTAGGGCTGGAAGAATACCAGGGCGATATCATCGACAAAGTCATAGTGGAGCTCGGAGACCGTGGCCATAACTGATAATGCCGTAAACCCCGGGCGGGTGGAGGCTGACGTACGGAGAAGCGCGCTCAATCCGGCCGATGCAGCATCGATCCTGTTGCTATGGGGGGTTGTCTGCCTGCTGTTCTGGGATACGCTGGACGCCGGCGAATTCTGGTGGACCGACGAATCACGGCACGCGATGAACGGGGTGTTCTTCTTTGATTTATGGCGGGATATGCCATGGAGGGCGCCGTACGAGTATGCGCTCCAGTATTTTGCTCAATACCCTGCCTTGGCGCTTAACTGGTACCTTCCATTTTTCCCCGTGGTCGAGTCGCTTTTTTTCGCATTGTTCGGCATCAACGAGCTTGGAGCGCGTCTGACCGTACTTTTATTTACCCTTATCGGAGTAACTGCCTGGTATGCCTGGACACAGCCGATCTGGGGGCGTCCTGCAGCCATACTTTCCTGCCTGCTGTATCTTTCAGCCCCCGGAACTGTTGACTGGACACGCTCGGTGATGCTTGAAGCACCGGCTGTCGCGATGATAATAGTCTCCGTACTGGCCTTCGACCGTTATCTGGACCGCCCCTCGCTGTTCCGGTCTGTGACCGCCGGTCTTTTGCTGGGGTGCATGCTGCTGCTCAAGCAGACCACTGCCTTCATTTTGCCGGCTCTGCTTGCCTACGCGTACTTTACTGGGCGCAAATCACTCCTGGTGACGAAGCAAGCGGCGGCCGCATATCTTATCGTAGCCGCGGTTGTTGGCGTGGTTGCCGTTCATGCGCTGAAGTTCGGATCGGTCCCGGTGACTTCCCTGGTCGATCAGTTCAGCTCCGAAAGGTCCGAATTGTTCACGCTCCCGCGATGGCAACAATTCTGGTGGGCGTTGTGGGCGGTCTGTGGATTGCCGCTTGTGCTCGCAATTCTTGCCGGGATTCCGGGTATCCGGATCAAGAAAACGCCACAAGATTTGCTGATTCTTTTCTGGCTGGCCGGATCCTGTTTATTTACAACCATTGTCATTGCGGTAGGGCCCGGGAACGTCCCGCGTTACATCATGTATGCGTTGCCCGCTTTGGCGCTTCTTGCATGCAAGCCTCTTTCGCAGACGTTCAAGAACACAAGCATATCCCGGATTGCCGTCGTATTTCTGGGAATGCTGACGGCATTTAATGTCTATTCTGCCTGGGCCAAACCCCATCCTTTTGTATCGGGATATCAGCAGGCCGCCGAATTCGTGGCTCAGCAACCGGACACCGGCCTGATCCTTTTTGCCGGAAAGCACGACGGCAATTTCATTTTTCATTTGCGCGCTGCTGATCCCGAGAGAGATAAAGCGGTCTTGAGAGCAGACAAGATACTGGTATCGATGGCAGTGCAGAAATCCTTCGGCATGGTTTCTTATGTGCGTTCGGAACAGGACGTCCTTGATCTGATCGACCGCTTTGGAATTGGAACAATCGTGATAGAAAGCCCCGACGTCGTTGATTTGCCGGAATTCAAGCTACTGGCGCAAACGTTGGAGGACAAGCGGTTCCAGATGATCAAGGAAATTCCCGTAGTCACCAACGTCGCGGAATTTTCCAATCTATCCCTCCGCGTTTACCGCTATCTGGAGAAAAAGGAGCAGGAAGGGGACGTTATCATTCCCTTGCCACACTCTGGGATGGAAATAAAATTGAAGCCTCGTAAGAATTCGCGTTGATTTCGCCGAACGGCTGCCTTCTGCAAATCCCTCACTCATCGTCAATGCGAATATTACATATTCTTGACCACTCGATACCCCTCCACAGCGGATATACCTTTCGCACGCTTTCCATCCTCAAGGAGCAGCGCAATCGCGGCTGGGAAACTTTCCACCTGACGAGTCCGAAGCACGGGAACCCTATTTTCCTTGAAGAGGACGTGGAAGGGTGGCATTTTTACCGCACCCCAACAGCGAAGGGTTTATTGAGCCGGCTCCCCGTCCTGAATCAGGCCGCGGTCATGTCGCAACTGACGGCCCGATTGCACGAGGTTGCGCAAATTGTCCGGCCCGACGTTTTGCACGCGCATTCTCCTGTATTGAACGCGCTGCCTGCGTTGCGGGTGGGACAGGCGCTGAAAATCCCGGTGGTATATGAAGTCAGGGCGTTCTGGGAAGACGCTGCCGTGGATCACGGCACGAGCCGTGAATGGGGGATGCGCTATCGTCTTACCCGCGGACTTGAAAGTTACGCTCTGAAACGGGCAGACGCGGTAACGACCATTTGTGAAGGTTTGCGGGGAGACATACTCGACCGGGGGATTCCTGCCGAAAAGGTAACCGTCATACCCAACGCGGTGAATATCGAAAACTTCAGCATGGCCGGAAGGCCAGACGTGAAGCTTGCGGCGGATCTCGGCCTGCATGAAAATATCCTGCTGGGTTTCATTGGCTCCTTCTATGCTTATGAAGGCCTGGCTGTCCTGATGCAGGCATTACCGGAAATGCTCGTGCGGAACCCGAAAATCAGAGTCCTCCTCGTGGGCGGAGGACCCCAGGAAAAAGAACTCAAGGCTTTGGCAACCCAGCTAGGTGTTGAAAAAAAGGTGGTTTTTACAGGCCGTGTCCCTCATGACCACGTGCAGGCATACTATAACCTCATCGACATCCTTGTCTATCCGAGGCTAAAAATGCGGCTGACCGACCTGGTCACACCCCTCAAGCCGCTTGAGGCGATGGCGCAAGGAAGGCTTGTCCTTGCATCAGACGTGGGCGGGCACCGCGAATTGATTCAGGACGGTAAAACCGGAATGCTTTTCCCGGCAGGAAACCCGGATGCGCTCGCATCAAAAGCCCTGGAACTTCTTTCGGCTGAAGAACTATGGCCGGGGCTGCGGTCAGAAGCGCGCAGCTTCGTTGAAAAGCAGCGCAACTGGCCCATCAGCGTCGCGCGCTACCGCGATATTTATGCCAGGCTCGCTCCAGGGCCAGCCTCCCCTTGAAAACTTTGCCCTTATCCATAGGGCTGGTTGGACCGCTGCCACCCCCTTCAGGGGGAATGGCAAACCAGACCCTGCAACTCGCCAGATTGCTGCGGCAGGAGAACATTGGCGTGGATCTGATCCAGGCCAATCGGCCTTATCATCCGGAGTGGATAGGGAGATTCAGAGGGATAAGGGCCGCATTCCGATTGGTCGCTTATATTGCTCACCTATGGCGTTCGGCCGGGAAGGTCCAGTTATTTCACATCATGGCCAATTCCGGCTGGTCCTGGCACCTTTTCGCGGCGCCGGCCATCTGGATAGCGAGGATGAGGGGCAAGGCCGTTGTCGTCAATTACCGGGGTGGCGAAGCGGATAGCTTTTTCAACAAATCCTTCCTATGGGTAAAACTGAGCCTGAGCCGAGCAGACGCGATCGTCGTTCCCTCCGGATTTCTTGAACGGGTGTTTGAAAGGCGCGGTTTCTCCACCAAAATCGTCCCCAACATTATCGATCTAAGCCGTTTTGCCGCGGGAACCCGAACGCATCAGGCGAATGGTCCAGGCTCTCCTCATATCATCGTAACCCGCAACCTTGAGCCGATTTATGACAATGCCACCGCGTTGCGCGCATTCAGCATCGTAA
>DASSHJ010000270.1:0-5163 GCA_035692965.1 Nitrosospira sp.
TTCTGGGTACAGGTAGCGGTGCCGGATTTTTGCAGGATGATTCCCGCAGCGGATCTTGCAATCTCTCCCGCGTCTTCTATTGCCGCGCCGCTTGCGAGCGCGAGCGTGAGGGCCGCAACATACGTATCGCCCGCGCCGGCAGCCTTGGTGTTCTCGACTGGTTTTGAGAAGGTTCGATACGGTTCCTTGCCGCGCTGAAACAACAACGCCCCCTCTATATCGATCGTGGCCGCCACATACTTTGCGCCCGTCTTCCTGAGAAGCCGCTGCCCGTACAACCTGATCTGATTCGCGCGATGGCCTAGCGGGGCAGGCTCGGTGATGGAAAGCAGCGTGACAAGTTCCTGGTAGTTCGGCTTCGACACCGTAGCCCCGACCCGGCTATATTTATCCAGCGATTTCGCGTCGATCACCAAAATGTTCTCTTTTTTTCTCTGCAAAACCCCTAACGTCCCGATGACCTTGTCCGTCATGATTCCATAGCCATAATCAGAGACAACGACCGCATCGACCTCGTGGAATTTTTCTTGCAGGATATCGATTATCCGGCTCTCGTATTCCATGCGTATTGCCTCCGTCGTCCCCGCATCGAAACGCACGAGTAATTGGCTGCCCGCTGCCACCCGCTGTTTCGTAAGCGTCCTGCGGACACTGTCGCGGATTACGAATGAGAGATCGAGCCCGCGACGAGCGAGCGCGTCTTGAAGCAATCCTGCCTCGTGATCATCACCCACGACAGAAAGATAGCAAACCTCCGCCCCGAGGCACGCCAGGTTGACAGCGGTATTGGCCGCTCCGCCCGGCATTGTTTTGACATTCCTGATATCGACGATGGGAACCGGAGCTTCCCGGCAGATACGGTTAGCAGAGCCGTCAAGATAAACATCGAGCATCGCATCGCCGATGACGAGTACCTTCAAATCGCTAAAACGGTTAATAGTGGCAAGATAATTTCTGTTCATGCTGCCCCCTTACCCCGGAATCATTCCCTATGAAGTCGCCACGAAGAGAGCTTTCAACTGCCCCACATGAGCCAGGGTCGGACAAACAATGCTGGCGGCTTCAAGCCAGTCGTCGACGGTATGCAATGGTCGCCTGTGATTCCCCTCGTGCCACTCGGTTTCGTTGCCATTGTTCAAATGAATTGTGCGGCAGCCTGCGCGATTGCCCGCCTCGACGTCATTCAAGATATCGCCAATCATCCAAGAAATTTCCAGGTCGATCCCATGGTCCCGCGCGGCTTGCAAAATCATGCCTGGCTTGGGCTTGCGGCATTCGCAATAATCCGCGGGGCTATGGGGACAATAATAGAAAGCGTCAATTTTCACGCGGTATGGCGCCAGCAGGGCCTGGATTCGCAGATTGACGGGCATGAGGTCCTGTTCCTCAAACAAGCCCCTTGCGATTCCTGACTGATTGGAAATGACAATCAGTTTATAGCCCTCTGCCCTCAGACGCTGTAATGCCGTTCCCGCTCCTACCGTGAGGCGAACGTGCTGCGGATCGACGTTATAGGGCACATCCGGTATAAGAGTTCCGTCCTTGTCGATAAAAACAGCCTTATCCAGGCCCGGGTGCTTCATCGCTTCTAGGGCCACGATGTTTCCCTCATCGGCAGCACCATGACCTCCGGGATTACTGTTTCGTCCGGTTGGGTCAGGACAAAGTGGACTGTTTCGGCTACGTTTTTGGGATCCTGGAGAACATTCGGATCCGTTTGGGGAAAACGCTCCAGGATAAAGGGAGTGCGCATCCCGCCCGCTACCACCGCAGTCACCTTTATATTATCCCGACGAGCCTCGGCATGCAGTGCGTGGCTGAAACCAAGCAATCCCCACTTGCTTGCGTGATACGCGGTCGCCTCCGTCCAGGCGCGCTTTGCAGCCGTGGAGGAGATATTGACGATATGTCCTTTGCCTTGACGCTTTAGATGTGGGTAGACGATTTTTGACAGAAGGAAAGGTCCTCTCAAATTGACGTCCACCACGCGTTCCCAATCCGAGATGCTCAAATCTTCGATTGAAAGCGTCATATCCGTGCCGGCATTGTTGATCAATACGTCGATTTGCCCCTGCTCCTCCATGATTCCGGCGACCGCCTGCCTTACAGCGTCCTGGTCGCGCACGTCCAGCACGAGCGGGAACGCTGTCCCGCCAGAGTCATTAATGGCTTGAGCCACATTTTTTACCTGATCTTCCTTGATATCGCAGGCATAAATAACAGCGCCCGCTGCCCCTAGCGTAGCGGCGATAGCCGCACCCAGCCCCTGACCCGCGCCCGTAACGATAATGACCTTTTCAGCCACACTTTGTTGATTCATGAAAGATTTTCCTCTGGAGTAGCAATTTTTCTGTTTAAACCGGGTACCTTAAAATGAACCATTGACCATTCTTCCTGCATCCGGGCAGATTTGCGGTCATCGATCATGATTTGCTGCTCGACGAGGTGGCTTAGCACATGCAGAACGTGCAGTTGCATTTCCTGAATGCGGGTGGTCTCGTGAGAAGGAATGATAATGTTGATATCAGTCAGTTCACCCGTCGGACCGCCCTCCCTGCCGAGCAGGCCGATGCAGAACATTTCCCTTTTGCGTGCCGCGCGCACTGCGTTGACGAGATTGGGAGACTGGCCGCTGGAACTGATCACGATCAGGACATCGCCGGGTTGCCCGTGCGCCTCGACCTGCCGCGCGAATATCTGTTCAAAGCTGAAATCGTTCGCCCAAGCGGTTACGAATGTTGTGTCGGCGGTAAGTGCCATGACCGCCAACCCCCGCCGCCCATTGGCCTCGAACCGTCCCACCAGTTCGCTTGAAAAATGCTGCGCTTCAGCAGCACTCCCACCGTTTCCACATACCAGTACTTTCCCCCCCCGGGCGAGAGACCGATAAATCGCCTGGGCCGAATCGAGCGTCGCCAGCCGGATTTGACGCTTCGACTTCCTGATTGTTTTGATCAGCGATTCGAAAGAGTCATCGATGAAAGCCAGCGAGCCATCCTCATCATTCGCCCTTAGTGGACTTCGGGTCGCGACACGCTCATAAAGGTTCGCCGTAAGGTGGGCTGCTTTCATCCAGGTGTAATTTTCATTGACATGCCTGATGGCATTTTCCTTGAAGAACATCATGAGCTTCGTACTGCTCAGTAATTCGATGATGCGCTCGCCGAGCAGGGCAAAATCGTTCGGAGGCACGAGAAAACCTGTCTTTCCATGGAGGACTGTGGATTTGATCCCCCCCACGTCCGAACCGATAACCGGCGTGCCGCACGCCATGGATTCAAGCGGGGTGATTCCAAACGGCTCATACCAGGGCGTCGTTATAAATATGTCCGCCGCACTGTAGTAGTAATGGAGCATGTCACGGGTGCGCCTGCCGACAAATGTGACTTGTCCGGCTACACCTTCCGTCTCGCCAAGTTGCTGAAGGCGGCCGATTTCGGGCGTAACCTTCGGATCGGGCTCATCCGACTCGCCGCCCACGATCAACAGCCGGACCTTGACGTTATGCTCCCGGCTGATATAGCCAAGCGCTTTGATAACATTATCGATGCCTTTCCGCGGCACCATCCGGCCTAACTGCAGGATGATTTTTTCGCGTGGATCCAGTTTCAGCGCCATCCGCGCAAACAGCTTGTCCAGTGGAAAAATCTCGTCGGGCCGGAAACCGTTGGGAATTACAGTTATTTTTCTTGGGTCCGCTTGGTAAAGACTGATGAGTTCATCCCGCTCCTGAGGGCATAACGCGACAATCTGATCGGCCTCTTCAAGAACCCGTTCTTCCACGGCGAAGCCTTCGTCAGAAAACCAGTCGTCCTTCCCCTGGTGGATCCGACGGACCTTCGCAAGCGCGTGAAAGGTCACGATAAAAGGAATGCCAAGCTTCTGCTTGATGTCCGCCGCCACAAGAGCCGACATGAAGAAGTGCGCATGAATGAGCTTGTAGCAGGCGTTTTCCCCGTTGATAAAACGCAGCATGTCGCTCGTGAAAGCGGGCATGTAGGGAAGCAGTTTCTCCTTGGGAATAAACGTTACGGGGCCTGCTTCCACGTGAATGATGCGTATGCCTCCTCGCCAGTTAAGGACTTTTGGCACCCGCCGATCGTCCCACCGCGTGAAGACGTCGATCTCGTACCCTAATGCCGCCAAGTGCCGAGCCAATTCAGCGACGGCGATGTTCTGACCGCCGGTGTCCTTGCCTCCAATAGCTGCCAGCGGAGAAGCGTGCTCGCTTATAAGGGCTATTCTCGTCGTCATACGCCTCCCATATTTCCGGCCCAGCCGGGGTTGTGTGGGTTCCATGTGGAAAAGAAGCGGGTTGAACACCGGCGGCTATCATCAATAGCGGCTGAGGTATTAGTAGCGATACGAAGAGGAAAAACGCAGGGAAATGCTAAAGAAACAGCATGACAATTTGCATTTTGCAGTTCGATCGACTCGCCAGATCGCAAGCTGATCATAGGGAGGTGCTCAACGAGTTGCCACAGGCCCGGATATTATTCATTTTCATTACGAGCTTAAAGCATCAATGTGGCTCATCGCTGGCAGGAAACCTTTGCCTGTATTGCTTGTATTAAACATTCGATTTCGCCGGTTGTTAGAGTCATGTAATAACTGGCTTCTGATCATTTCGCCCCGCATAAAAGCTGAGGTCAAAAACGAGTTCATTTTTAATCTGGGGGCTCATACTGTGTCTGTGCGGCGTCGCACGGAACTTTAGGCGAAGGCTGAGAGCCCCGTCCAGCTCGCGCGGGCGCTTGCTATTCTGTTCGCCCGAAGACGATATTCAGAGAAGGGGGAATAAAGAAGAGGATGGAGGGAATACGACAGGTAACAGCTCGGCTAACAAAGGCGCGAATCGATGCGGCATCCTGCCTGAGTTAACCCCATTCGCTTTATTCATGTTGAGTGTTGTGAAGCTATGGCGGATGAAAATCGCCCCTGATTCGAGAAAAATGTATTGAACTTCTCAAGCATAAATGCTTCGGCTGGCATCGCAGGGGGGCAGCGTTGTAGCGCTCTTCTCCATAAAACGTTCGTTTGTGCAACTTGCCACAGCACCTAACGCGAGATGCCAGGTAGGCACAAGAAAAAGCAATCAGGGCATCCCTCTGCTACATCGCTCAGAATATCGTTCTATCGATTATGATATTTGTCGGGTATTGT
>DASSHJ010000271.1:0-3197 GCA_035692965.1 Nitrosospira sp.
CGCAGGCGTGATGGGCAACGCTGAAATTCGAGCGCACGGGCGAAGCCGGCGCGTTACAGTTTACGGGGAAGGTCCGGATTTCACCCGAGTCTTCAATATGAAGATATCCATTGGCCAGTTTCTGCCCCCCGATGATCCTCGCAGTCCACGCCCCTATGCCGTACTTGGATCCAGGGTGCGCACGGAACTCTTCGGGAACACGAATCCCTTGGGTCAAACTGTGCAGGTAGGCACGACGCGCTTTCGGATAATCGGCGTCATGGAATCCAAGGGCCAGGTGCTGGGCTTTGATTTCGACGATACCGTATTCATCCCTACCTCACGCGCACTCGAAATTTTCAACCGCGAAGGTGTCATGGAAATCCATATCTCATACCCTCCGAGCGCTCCACTTCAGGTAGTGGTTGATGAAACCCGTCAGATTCTTGTCTCGAGACATGGACGTGAGGATTTTACGATCAAGCCGCAACAGCAGATGCTGAAAACCTTGGGAACCGTGCTCGATGTGCTGATCTTCGCGGTCGCAGCCCTGGGCGGCATATCCCTTTTGGTCGGCGCGGTCGGCATGGTCACCCTCATGCATATCGCAGTCGCTGAGCGCGTCGCCGAAATAGGCCTGCTTACTGCACTTGGTGCAACGCGGGCCCGCATTCGTATCCTGTTCCTGATGGAATCCACTCTTCTTTCCACGCTAGGGGGACTGGGCGGACTGGTTATCGGTGTAGGAATCGCATGGCTGCTGAAATCGGTGCAAACAGCCTTGCCCGTCCACACGCCCTGGAATTATGCGTTCGGAGCATTGGGGATTTCAGTGGCAATTGGCCTTGCCGCTGGTGTTGCCCCTGCCATGCGCGCGGCCCGGCTGGATCCCATCGAAGCACTCCGGGCAGAATGACAGAACATTTATGACCTGAAATCACTGACATTAAAACGAGCCGTCACTCGTGTCTATCCAGTCAGCGATTGCGGAGGCTCCCCTTCACGCACGTACCTATACGTAGCCGGATATCTGTAATAAACATTCCTCAAGGCCGAACTGTTCGTCACGGTTCACTCCCCTCTGAACATTTTCAAATCTGCACTGTTGCGTGGCGAGCGATGGGACGCCTTGGCCCAAGGTGTACTAAAGTCTACTGTACCAAAGTCCAATTGTTCTCTTCTTCAAAGTTGATACGATGCCGGACGTCGCACAACCAATGCTTAATCTCAATGCTTGTTTTAACGTTGAATCGAACCCCCATCAATTCACTACCCAATCTGAGTCATGAGAAAAAATTTTGAAGCAATGCGTTGCCACAGGACTTATCTTCGCGCAAAGACCGCTCTGCGCGATCAGCATCAGGATGCATACGTCTTGATGCTCGAACGCCACGCCCAGGAACTCGATACGCTCTGGGCGGACTACAACCTCGCGGTGAAAAAGTTGGCCGAGGAACATAACAAGGCTGTCAAGTCCCGGATTCTGGCAATCAAGAAGGCCGGGAAGAAGGCAGCCGCGCAAAAGCCAGAGGAAAAATCCCGCTTGCAAACGGCTGCAGATACAGGCTTTAAAGTCTTGCCGATGAAGAAAAGAGTAAAAATGGAATCAAATATGACGGCTGAGGAGCGCGGCGGGCAAGATAATGAATTAATTAATGGCCTTCCCCAGGTATCTGATAGCGCCCCTGAAAGAAACGCGCTACTGCCGAAGTTTTTCGGTTTTATGCGGCTTTAAAAGGCAAAAGACCGAACTGGCTCCAGAAACGGTATGCTTGGTTGTACCATTGTATTTCCGGGATATTTCCGGGAATCTTTCCTGCCGATCCAAGGCGGCGAAGCAAATCGTCGCCAGCCTTGCAATGGTAGAAGCGTCAAGGCTGGCGATTTCGGCGCAGCCAGCGGAAAAAGAATACGTAGATAAAAGCCGGAACGAACGGCAGTATCCAGGGAAACATTTGCGAAAGCCATGCCGCAAAAAAACTGTTCATGTAGCGCGCTTTGGCCGACACGCACGCCTCTGCGGCGGGATTGCGACATGCAAGGTTCATTTCCAGCGACACCTGGGCATAAGCGCCCCAAAGCCAATATGCCATGGAAACCACGAACAGGGTCAGTACCACCGCGAAGAGGGTGACTCTGCCATCCTGCCGGAATATGGGTTGCAGGTTCTTCAACTCAAATATTACCGAGGAAATTTCAGCCTCGAGCCGGTTTGCCAAACAAAGGAGATCATTGCCTGATTTCTTAAGCCAGGCATGATTTTGCGAGCCCGATATTCCCGAGGCTATCATAAAAGCACTTCTTATGCATTTCGGAAACGTGTTTTCCTGACGAGCAGGATGGCGGCAAGCGGCAGCACGAGGCCGATCACGGTGACCGAGATGAGAAGCATGCCAAGCTCGCTGTAATCGGCAGGAACCGCTATCTGCCCTGTTGCGGGATCCTTCACTTCCCGTGTAACGGTAAATATCTCGTTCATGTATTTCGTTCCAAGCTGGGAAGCAGACAGCGCGAGATTTGTGAAGGAAGCCATGACGGCAAAGAACGTTGCCTTGAGTCTCTCAGGCGCAGAGTTGGCAATCCAGGCCAGCATCGGAATCATCGCGATCTGCCCCAGAGGTGATTCGAGCGCGGTATCGATCACGGCAATGAAGCGAGCATCCACCACTCCCCCCGTGTGTGCCGCTGTCCAGTGATGCAGCCCGTAATACATGCCGACGGTGGGCAGCGATAACAGCGTACCCACGATGGTGAGCATGCCGATGATATAGGCGATCGAACGCTCTGCCATGAACCTGCGAAAAATGAACATGCCCGCCAGGGTAAGCGTTGCACCGATCAGCGACAGGGCGGCCAGAAACTGCTGATCAAACCCCAGGTCGTCGATCATCCACCAGGTGGAACCGGGGCCCGGACCTGGAATTGCGCGAAAGACGAAGATCATGAAGGCCGTGCCTACCAGGACGTTTCGAGGCTCGGGTTCGAGTTCTCCGGTTAACCGCCACATCAGAAACACGACAATTGCCATCGATACGGCAAAGATGATTTCTTCTCCGCCCGGTATCCCGCTCAGACCAACACTCAGGGAAGCCAGGGTAAAAGCAAGCCCGCCGCCCAGTATCCACCAGTTGACCGGAGGAGGCTCGCTATAGCCGGCAAACATCGCTTCGATTTCGCCGCGGCTATGCCCCTGGTCAGCCAAGCGTGCCATATTCCGC
>DASSHJ010000272.1:0-6591 GCA_035692965.1 Nitrosospira sp.
CGATCGAGTCGTGGAGATATTTACCGATGGGGCCTGCAAGGGTAATCCGGGCATCGGGGGATGGGGTGCGCTGCTCCAGTTTAATGGACACACTCGTGAATTGTTCGGTGGGGAGAAATTGACCACCAACAACCGGATGGAACTGCTCGCGGTCATTCGCGCGCTCGAAGCCCTGAAGGAACCTTGCCGTGTGCGCGTGCATACCGATTCCACTTATGTTCAGAAGGGCATCAGTGAATGGATACACGCCTGGAAGGGGCGGGGGTGGCGCACGGCAGACAAGAAACCGGTAAAAAATGAGGACTTGTGGAAAGAACTCGATACGCTGTCGCAGCGCCACTCCATCGAGTGGTTATGGGTGCGCGGTCATTCCGGTCATGATGGCAATGAGCGTGCCGACAAGCTCGCCAACATGGGCGCGCAAACGATGCAGGCTGGCTCAGTGAATAATTCTCATGCTGTGCCGGACAAGCCGGCTTGAATGTGTACAGCGTCCGGGATCCCAAATGACGTTCCCGATTGCCCGATGCCCTATTTTGAACGACTGATATCATGATGGCGATTGATCTATCTTCCGCAAATTTGGCTAATATCATATCCGTACCTTACGTCAGGGGTACTGACCCATCAAAAATAAGCGTCCCGGTATGCGCCAGATATTCATAGACACTGAAACGACCGGTCTTGACTTCAAGCTCGGTCATAGAATTATCGAGATTGCGGCGGTGGAAATGCGAAGCCGGAGGCTCACCGGCCAGCGTTTTCATTGTTACCTCAACCCCGAGCGCGACATCGAGGATGGCGCGTTGCAGGTTCACGGCCTGACCCTGGAATTTCTCCAGGACAAGCGCAAATTCCGCGAAATTGGCCGGGAGTTGCTCGAATTCGTCGAGGGAGCCGAGTTGATCATACACAATGCCGCTTTCGACGTGCCATTCATCGACCATGAATTGAGTCTTGCACAGCTTTCCCAGTTAAGCCAATGCTGCCATTTGATCACCGATACACTAATAATGGCGAAGGAGCTATATCCCGGCAAGAAGAACAACCTGGACGCTTTATGCGAACGCTACGAAATCGATCATTCGCACCGATCCCTGCATGGCGCGCTGCTCGATGCCCAGTTGCTGGCGGAAGTGTATCTGGCCATGACGCGGGGACAGGACAGCCTCCTGATCGATCTCGAACCGCTCGCCGAACTTGATTTCGCGGCGACGCTGGATAGTCTTGAGCTGATTATCCTGGCCCCGACTGAGGAGGAACTCGAAGCCCACGCGCAGCAGCTCGAAAGCATCGAGCGCGAGAGCAAGGGCAAGTGCTTATGGAAGCGGCTCGAGGCGGCGGCAGAGGTATAGCAGTAGCAGCCGCAACATCGCACACTATGCAAGCTGATGAAGGAGAGCCTCCGCGCGGGCAACCCTGGCTTTTTTCTCCCACGCTTTTTTCTCCCGTAAACGTGGAGAGCGGGACTTGCCGGCCATGATTTCCTATTCCGCCCCTGCATTTAAAAGCGCGATATTTCCTCCTATGGCGGCGGTATTGACCGCTATAGCCTTTTCATTTGCAAAGCGCTGCAGGTAATACGGTCCTCCCGCTTTCGGACCGGTTCCTGACAAGCCATGGCCCCCGAATGGCTGAACACCTACCACGGCTCCGATCATGCTGCGATTGATGTAGACATTGCCGGCGTTGATCTGCCCCGCGACCTGCGTCGTTCTATGCTGCAGCCGGCTGTGCATGCCGAATGTCAGGCCGAAGCCAGTTGCGTTGATATCATCGATGACTCTGGCGAGGTTCTTTGCTTCATAGCGAATGACGTGCAGGATCGGGCCGAACACTTCACCGGGAAGGCGGAAAATGCTGTCAATCTCGTACGCGGCAGGTGCGATATACCATCCGTCCAATCCTTCGGGCAGGGGTGCCTGGCCGATTAACGCGCCATATTCCTTGAGGTTTCGCAGATGTCTGGAAAGGGAATGAAAGGCATCTGCATCGATGACCGGACCGATATCCGTTGAAAAACGGCTGGGATCGCCAATGCGCAGTTCCAGCATCGCGCCTCTCAGCAGTTCTAGGATCCTGGCGGAGATTTCTTCCTGTAGATAAAGCACCCGCAAAGCGGAGCAGCGCTGTCCGGCGGAACCAAAGGCGCTCAGCAATACATCGTCGATTACCTGTTCCGGCAACGCGCTCGAATCCACGATCATTGCGTTCTGTCCGCCAGTTTCCGCAATCAGCGGAACGATGGGGCCATCCTTTGCAGCCAGGGCCCGATTGATGAGGTGCCCCACCTCGACCGATCCGGTGAAAACGATACCACTTACGTCCGGGTGTTCCACAAGCTTCGCACCTGTCTCCCCGCCTCCGGGAAGCAGGGTGACCGCGGCAGGCGGGACCCCCGCATCAAGTAGCGCGCGTATCGCTTCGAATGCAATGAGGGGTGTCTGCTCCGCCGGTTTGGCAATGACGCTGTTCCCTGCCATAAGGGCAGCCACGATCTGGCCCATGAATATGGATAGGGGAAAATTCCAGGGACTGATGCAGAGAAATATTCCGCGCGCCTCCATCACCACGCGGTTTTCCTCTCCTGTGGGGCCGGGAAGCGCGACTCCACGTTCATCGAACAGGCGTTCTCCCTGCATAGCATAGTATCGGCAGAAATCGATCGTTTCGCGCACTTCGCTGATGGCATCCTGGAGCGTTTTTCCGCCCTCGAACTGCAACAATCCGACAAATCGAGGCATCTCGTCCTGAATGAGGTTCGCCACCCCGCGCAGCACTTCCGCGCGCTGGAAGGAGGGCACCCTCGACCACTCATGGATCCCTTGGCGAGCGGCAAGGAATGCATCCTCCAGGTTATCAGCGCTGGCTTCCCCTATCCGGGTGATGATTTCGTTTCGATTGCCTGGGCTCGGGTGCGAGCGGAGTCCTTGCGTTGTTGCTTCCCGATCAGCCACCCGGCCGTTGATGATCGGCAGCACAGCCATATTGCGCCAGGTGTTCCGGGAGGGAATACGTTCCAGAAAACCTGTTCTCATCGTTTCAGCGGATAAATCCGGGCCCGCTGAATTCGCCCGTTCCACGCCATAAAGATTCGATGGCAGGGGTATCCGCAGGTTACGCTTAGACTGGGCTTGGCCCGCTTCCTCAACCGGGTCTCTTAACACGTTCTCAACCGAGCCTCCCCTGACTTGGCGAACGAATGATGTATTCGCACCGTTTTCCAGCAGCCGCCGGATCAGGTAAGGCAAGAGTTCTTCATAGTTGCCCACGGGTGCGTAGGCGGTTACGGGAATCTTGTATTCCCCAAGCACCTGCTCATACAACGCGTCACCCATGCCGTGAAGCCGCTGGAATTCGAATCCCCCGGAATTTCCCGCCATGTCAAGGATGGCTGCAATCGTGTACGCGTTGTGCGTGCCAAACATCGGGTAAACCAGGCGGCGCAATCCGAGAAGCTTCTGCGCTCCCGCCAGGTATGACAGATCAGTATTGGCTTTACGCGTAAAGACCGGATAATCGGCCAACCCCAATACCTGGGCCCGCTTTATTTCGGTATCCCAATACGCGCCCTTCACGAGGCGCACGCACAGCTTTCGAGATGTATTGGCGGCCAGACGGCCAATGTCCTCGATCAGGCGAAAGCAGCGTTTGTCATAAGCTTGTATAGCGAGCCCAAACCCATTCCATCCGCGCAACTCGGGTAGGGCGCCGACCATTGAAATGATCTCCCAAGAGATTTCGAGGCGATCCGCCTCCTCGGCATCAACGGTGAGCGATATGTTGCTTTCCGCGGCTCTGATGCAAAGCTCAGTCAGCCTCCTAGCGATCTCCGGAACGCATTTGTCCTTCTGATTCCAGGTATAGCGGGGATGGAGCGCGGAAAGCTTGACCGAAATTCCCTTTTCGCGGGGAGAATGCTTTGACTTGCCCAGGGCATCCACGCCGTCGGCATACGCTTCAAAATACCGCTGCGCATCGGCGGCGGTCCGCGCACCCTCGCCGAGCATGTCGTAGGATATGCCGTATCCGCGGTGCTCGAGCTTTTTGCCAGCGGAGAGTGCGTCAGCCATATTTTCTCCCAGCACAAATTGGTGTCCAATACGTCTTACCGCTTCTTCCATGCTTTTACGAATCAGCGAACGTTCAAAGCGGCCGGGAGACGTCCTGAGCATTTTCCGGGCCAGGTTGATTCCCGCATCCGCGAGCCTCATCATCCCGCCGCCTTCCTCGGCTTTCCAGCTTGCCGTTCCCAATTTCTCCGCAATCAATGCGTCGGCAGTATCCGCATCGGAGATTCGCAGTAGCGCTTCGGCCAAGCTCATGAGTGCCAGCCCTTCCGGAGTGTCAAGGGGGTAATGCCCGAGAAAGGCGTCAATATCGCCCAGGGCGTCGCTATGGCCGTGGATGCCGTGGATGAGTCGTTCGGCCTGCTGCCTTATCCGTTTGGCACGAACATCATTCCATTCGAGCGACGAGAGCAGGTTTTCAACGCAGGCAGCCTCATCGGCAAGATGGTCGGCTGCAAAACAGGGGTTCATGGGAAGACATGAAGTAATACGGCGAGGAATTATTCTCTGGGAGTTTCGGCCTTTTCGCCGATAAGTATGGATTTCAGGCCGAGGTAACGCGGAGGCTCGGCGGGGACGGGTTCCGGGCTTACTCTACGCAGTTCCTCTTCAAGCTGTGCAACCCGCTGTTCGAGCATGGCCTTATCATCCTGCAACTGGTTGACCTGCCGGCGCAGCCGCGAGCTTGCCCATAAATTCTTGATGAACCCGGGCCATGAAAGGGAAATGGCGATAACCGCCCCTACACCCAGCGCGAGCAGAAGAACCATGGCAAGCGAACTGTCAAAGCTCCATGCCCCGAACGCAACCGTCACGGTCGTATTGTTCTGCAGCGCAAAAGCCACCGCTGCTATCGCGACAATAATCCCGAGTATCAACAGAAAGTGCATATTCTTTTTCTCAATTTCCTCCAGCTGCAGTGCGCAATATCGTTCAGGCACCTCTTCCCGTTTTCCCCGGAGCCTGATCGGTTTACTGTCGATCCTGCCGACCATCAGTCACCTGCACAGATAGATTCACAGTACGCTCGCCGGTTCTTCCCGTGAAGGGTGACCTGTTACGCGGGCGCAGACATGATGGCCTTCTTCGCCGGCCTGAGAAAACGAGGGAGCTGATCGGCTTTCTTTTTATTTTAGTACAGCCCGGTTTCCTGCTCGTTGTGGCCGGTGTCGGCAGCCAGATCAGCGATATTGCCCCGGATGCTGCAACTGATGACTTCAATGCAACTTTTCCAGAAACCGGACGAAAGCAGTTGCAGGCCGCGGAAATACCTGTTTGAAATCTTGCCAGGCGCCGTGTATCGGCAAGTGATTCCAAGTCCTTCCTCATTAAGATTGATTGTCTTGTGCCACATCCAGGCGGGGAAAAACAAAACATCCCCTGGATGGAGGTCGAACTCATAGCGCGGCGCGTATTCCACTAATGGATACGCCTCACGATCACTCGGTTCGCCCTGTTCATTCGCGCGAAATTCCGCGAACCGTCGCATGCCATTTCCGATTGCGGCGGGATATAGCAGCCAGGAATACTCGGATTCAATCAAGGTCCAGCGTTTGGAACCCGAAACGGCCATGTACCAGTTTGGACCTTCCTCACAGTGATAATTGGCGTTTAATCCTGCGCCGAGACCGAGAATCAGGAAGCTTAGAAGCGGTTTGGAGGGACGTCCGAGGACCGGGAAATAGGCGTGTGAGCGTGGGATATCAAAGTACCGGTAGAAAACCGGATTTTGATCGAGCAGCAGTTGCTGAGGAATCAAATTATGCCGGCGATCCTCGGCAATATGACGAAGTGATGTGTTGATCATCTTCTTTGTACGCTTGTCGAGCGCTTGCACGACAGTGTCCGGGAATCGCTCCGCGAGCTTTGCAAGCGTCCAGTCATGCGGGGCGTTTTGTATAAATCCACGCAACACGCAAGGAACCGACCGTTTGACATGCTCCCGATAAAACCGCGACGGATCGATCTCACCGGGCCGATATTCCTTTATGCTGAGGGTTCTCCTGCGCGGTAAGTCGCGGGCTTGCAATCTCTGCAATATCCGCTGTTCCGTATGCCTACGCGCCGCTTTGAACGCGTCAGGATTACCGGATAAGTGCTGCCACAGCATGATGCTCTTTAGAGTGAGCACGTTCCTGTATCCCAGGGGCAATATCGGTATCCCTCGTTTGCCCATTCTCTGCATGAGAAACGTACGCAGGAAAAGCTGCTGCTCTATGAGCAATTGCCACGCTATATAAAAAAATGTAGCCAGTCCGGCCAGGGGAACGGCCAAGGCATTTCTCACGTATGCCAGCAAAGTTCCTTTTTTTATTTTCGTCGCAATCTCCATCTAATGCTCCTTTGGTTTCCTTCTCGACATTCGATTTCATCCTGAAAGCAATACACCCAGAACTTGTCAGCTATTGGTCAATACTCAGGCCTCTGGATGACGTGATGGATAATACAACTAACTCCGCCGTTCAACGGCAATCCCATGTGGAGGACCTGGGCTGGTCGGGATAGTCGTAAACCCCTTTTC
>DASSHJ010000273.1:0-8364 GCA_035692965.1 Nitrosospira sp.
GACGGAAACCCAGGGGTAATAAAGCGCGCCGCATTCCGGCGGCAGAGCCTGCCAGTGGGATATGGCGGAGCCGGTAAGCGCCCCTTTTTGCGCTGATGGCTTTCGGTTGTCGTCTTCCCGACCCCGGAAACCATCCAGAATCGCAAACCGGTCACCCATCCTCCGACAATGCTCCAGAGCGCCCGCCTGGATATCCTGGACCGCCTGATAGTTCGATCGGATGTCGGGCGCCATTGCATCGGGGATGCACACGAGGTCTATATCTTCGAGATCATCCAGCACACCGCCAGGCCTGAAGATATTTGTAAGCACCTCGGCCGCATCGCCCTTTTGCATGCTTTCAACCGGTATTACCACACAATGCTCGCCCCCATTCTCAAAGAAACCTCTTACTGCATAGCTCAGATAGTTCTGAGAAGCGGTTTCAAAACGCTGAAACTGCGGCCAGCGATCGAGATGATGGATTCGTGTTGCATGTTGCCTTTCCTGGTTTCGCAGCTTGGCAAATCCCACGAACACGGGAACCCCGGTCTGAAATGCCGGCTGAACCTTTTTCTCGAAGAAGAGTTCGTAGTAGACGCCCGGTGGCCGGGAAGCCGATAAACGAGCGTCCCGACCGGCATCCGCGTGTTTGCTGCCTTCCATGATCTAACCTGGATATCCTTTTATTTGAATGATCAGGTTTTCTCCTGGCCGGTTGATTGCGAAATGCGAAAAATGACGAACTCCGCGGGCCGGACGATCGCCACGCCAATCTCGGTAATAACCTGTCCCAGATCCCGTACTTCCGGAGGATTCAATTCGGCATCACATTTGACGTAGAACGCTTCATCAGGGGTCAGCCCGAACAGCGCTCCGCTGCGCCAGACATTGGTGAGGAAAGCGGTGACATTCAGGCGAATTTTCCCCCACAGCGCGTAGTCATTGGGTTCGAAGACCACCCACTGCGTACCTTCGTCGATCGATTCCTGGAGAAACAGGAAGAACCGCCGCACGTTGATGTATTTCCATTCTCCATTACGGTCACCTCCGATTGTGCGGGCGCCCCAAACTGTCACGGCTCCGTTGATGGTTTTGATTACGTTAACCCCCTGGGGATTGAGCACCTCCTGATTAGGTTTGCTCACGTAATACTTGACGTTGATTGCGCCGCGCACCACGCAGTTTGCCGGAGCCTTATGCACGCCGCGCTCCTCGTCGGTACGAGCATAAACGCCTGCCATGTGCCCGCTGGGAGCGACGAAGGTGCGTCCACGATATTTTGCCTCGACGCGAAGCGCCGGATCGGTATCTTGTATCTGTTTTGCCGGATCAACGACCTCAATCTGAGGGAAGTAGAACGCGGCGTTTTTACTTGGATGCGGTATAGGCTCTTCCCCGGACCCGGTGTATGTGATTCTCTGGATATCAAAGTTGTTCGGGTCGCCAACTACCTTAGGGCTGTCCAGAATGGCGAACACATTTTCATGATTTTCGTCTTCCGCATAATCCATTAACGGATTCCACACGTCGATACGCTTAGGCAAGCCGGGTGCGGCAATCAGAGCGACCTCGTCAATCGATTCCATGTTTTTCAGGACGTTGGGGATGTCTGCGGCTGATCTCACCCGGGCAACGAAACAACGTGTTCCACCATTCTTGAAAAAGCCATTCACCGCGTGGGTCAGGGCATGATGACCGGGGAACATGGGTCTGTATGATTCGGTTCCGGATCTGAACGCTGAAAAAGGCCCAAAACGATTGGTGTATTCGGTGAAGTTCGTGCAGAATTTGGTGTCCCAAGGGTCTACTTCCACGTTAAAGGCTTTGAGGTAATAAGGGTGCTCCCGGGGAGCCTGTTGCCCAGGCGCAGGTTCCATCCAGTCGGCATCAGGAGCCCCGTCCTCGTACGCTGTGTCATCCTCTGTTTCAGCAGGTGCGTGTGCGCGAGCCACAGCAGTCTCGGCATTCTCTAGCTCCGTCTCCTTGGTAGCAACTGCAGTTTGCTTATCCTTGATTTGATTTCTGGGGGTGCCCTCGGTATTTTGCAGAGCGGTCAATTCTTCTTTTAGCTTGTCTCTCTCTGCTCTGATCCGGTCCCTCACTGCTTCCGGAGTCTCGCCGCCAGCCCCTGCGGCTGGAACGCCTCCCGGAGCGGCAAGTGCCGCACGAGCGGCGACGGGGTCATAGTAGGGATTCGGGACGGGATAATAAATAGTGTCTGAAACGATGCCGATAAACGCCGCCGTATTTGTTCCGACACCAGCGATGGGTTGCCGGGCGGAAGGTATCTCTTCAACGTAAACACCCGGGGCTTGATAGGTAAGCCTGGTCATGTGCATCCCCTTTCGTATTGAATAATAAAAAGTTTCAGAGAAGCGCCACCCGCCTCATCGAAACACCGCTTTCAATGCCATTTCCTCTTTCCGCGTTTTCCACTTTTTCCGGCTGCTGAAACCAGAAGCCAGGCGTTACTTCAAAACAAGCTCGACCTGATACCCATCATCCGGCTTTCTGTCTTTCACGCGTTTTTCCAGTACGTCTCGATGCGAATGGACGGTTTGCTCCACCTCCAGACCCGAATGGGTATCCCTGGCTATAAGCGTGTATTCGCCATCGGGGCAGTCGAGGAAGAAAAAACCGCCATCAAAACCCGACTCCGTTTTCTTCCATCCCCTGACACCTGGATTCTCCACCTCCTGCTGAGCGGTCGCCCTTGTGTTGCGGGACCGGGGAGAACGTGGCCTCTCCGGTTGCAATTCGGATTCACTGATGTGCGGAACAAGGCCCAGCCGTATGCCGTGCAAAGGCTTTCCGCTTGAATCCACTACTCGTCCACAGATGCTCACGTGGTGCCTTACGATTTCCCAGTCCGTCCACGTTTTCATGATTCGGCTTCCTCTGGCGTGGCGCCCATTTGCGTCCTGAATTTCAGTACTTTTTCAGTGACGAGATCGACCGGCTTCTCATCCGCGGCCTGGACGGCCAGGGTTACCGTGTAGTTGAGCGCCGCCTTGGGTTTGCCACCCAGCGCTTGCCAGAATTCGCCCAGGCTTTGCAGCCGCCCCGGCTGAAGTGTGGTCACTGGCAGTGGTAGATCCTGCGATACCAGCTCCCCCTGCAGCATTTCCTTTGGAATTGTCCGGTAACGTATCAGGGCGCGAATGACTTCCCCAAGCAGCCGATGCTCGTCTTCCGAAGGGTCGGTTACGCTCTGGCTCGGCCAGGCGGTAATCAGGTATGAGATATCCATGCGAACAGGCGCCTGTTTTTGTACCGTTGTTCCATCGGATTTCCGATCGAAGTAGATTTCGTTACTGCGAAGGTCCAGATTTTCGCGGATGTCATACAGGAACAGATCGATCGCGGGCAGAGTGACTGAAGGGGGAGGAAACTGGTCATCAGGGGCGCTGAAACTGACTTGAACCTGGTCGGCAAGCCGTCTGGGGAGCTTTTGCTTCAGTAATTTGGAAAGTGTTTCGTCGAGATCGTTAATCATGATCCTGCCGCTAATCCATTTCGTTTCATTTCTCGCAACGGGGGTTGGCCCACGCCTCGCTCCGGCTGTTCCCGCTTATCCTTGCAATCCTGTCATGTACACGCCACACGCAACATCCATGCCCGGTTTAATCACGTCCGATATGATTAATTTTTACCCTTATATGTCAGGTTCAGCAGAACAGGTGAACCTGCCGAGTAAGCGTGAAGACTCGCCAATATGAAAAAAACCTGTAAATCCCAATAGTTACGTCATTGGGTCGAATTTAACCCACCTGGGTCAGGTTCAGCATTAACCAACCTCAGTATAAATTCAGCCGAACTATCAGCGGGTTAGCGACGCGATGCATTCTCTTTGCTCGCCGCCAGGTCCTCCTTATCTCGGTTGTATGAGCCTTTTTCCGTAAATGAGGATCAAAGCGTCTACAAAGGGCTGAAAGAAGATCATGAAAATGATCGGCACAAAGCTTGCTTCTCACTTTTATACGCAACTTATACTTACCCAGCTTCAAAGGCATTCAGTTGATCAACACTGTATTCATTTTCAGCGTAACGGCTGCCGGGCAGCGGCGAAGGATTCAAAGATGAGACAGTCATTCCACTTGTGCTCGCCGGCCAGCTTTGCTTTCCGAAACGCACTTGGGGTGCGAAGTACAATCGCTCGAGCCGGGGGAACGGTTTGTACAACTGTTACCTTGATCACCCTCTGCGGTTTCTCCTTCGCCGGTCAATTACAGCTCATGTCGGTCAAGGAGACTTCGCCCGGTGCCGTCACCGCTACCGTTGGCGTACGTACAGGTGGGACGCCGAATGCTTCGGACTTCCAGTTGCTGCTCGACGGAAAAAATGAAATTAAGGCCGGAGAAGTGAAACCGGCCTCTTCGTCTCTGCTGGAAACCTCCGTGATTCTCTGCGTCGATCAGAGCGGGTCCATGGGGCCGGCGCGTATCAAGCAACTTCAGGACGCGATAAGGAGCGCTTTGGTCAAGCCGGAAGGGGGACGCTTGAGCCTGGCATTATGGGCATTTGATTCGGACGTCACGAAACTTCACGATTTCTCTGAAAATGCGGAAGAATTATCCAAGGCGGCCGGTAAAATCGGCCTCAGATCTGCCAGGGACAATCAAACAAAGCTTTACGAGGCTATCGCGCTTGGTCTTTCCGAGTTGCGGAATTACCCGAAAAATGGCCCAAAACGCCTGATTCTGATGACCGATGGAAAGGATGACGGCAGCAGCATTACCGAGCAGGTCGTGGTAAACGAAGCGAATGCCCAGAGCGTCATCATTGATGCGATAGGGTTTGGCAACGTTTCGGACCACGACGCCAATCTGCTTGCGCGCCTGGCAAAAAGCGCAGGTGGATATTTCACCCGGGTAAACAGCGCCGACCAGCTTTCCCGCGAACTTCAAAAATTACTGAGCCTGCCGCCTCCGCGGGTTTTCGATGTCAATTTTCATTACAAAGCCTCAGGGGAGGCAGATCGAGCAAAGATCGCCCAACTGAAATTTACAGCAGCCGGACAGCCGCCCATTCTTCTCAATATCCAGCAAACCCTTTCCGCGCTCCAATCGGTTTCGTCCGATAGGAAGGAATCTCAACCCGATAAGGAAAAGAATTCCGATCTCTCTATCTTGCTCTGGATAATGGTAGGACTGCTGGCAATCGTCGGCGTTTACCTACTGGGTAGAAGCAAAAGCAAGGAAGAGGTGAAGCATGAAATAACTCCCGAACCTACCCCAGCGCCGCCCCCCGCCTCAACCGAACCCGAACCCGTAAAGCGTCCCAGAACCATGGTTGCGTTCATGTTTCCCCCCCCCGCGAAGGGGCAGCCCGCCGCGTATCTGGACGGAATCTCCGGGAAGGCGAGAGGTGAGCAATTTCCCATCGAACAGAAAGTGACGCATATCGGCGCAGGTGATGACAACGACCTGCGGATGGACGACGAGTATGTATCGCGGAAACACGCGGCCATCCGGTACGACTCGGGTGGCCTTTATCTCAACGACAGCGGTTCAAGAAATGGAACGTTTCTTAACGGCGCCGAGTTGCATCACTCTGCAATGGCGCTTGCCCCTGGCGACCAGATTCGTGTGGGAAAGACTACTTTTCGGGTCAGGGCGCGTGATAGCCAGGCGCCAAGGCGCCCTGACAAGGGGCCGGGGACGGTTACAGAACCCACGGTACCGTGACTGCTTTATGCGGAGTATTGCGATATCCGGGAAGGTTAATGGAAGGATCGAGCACCACAGCGTTGTCCGTTGGAGCGCGCTCTGAAACCGGTTACGTCCGGAGTGAGAATCAGGACCGGATGAGCCGTGTGGAAGCACCCTTCGGCGAAATTTATATCGTATCCGATGGAATGGGAGGCCATCGGGGGGGTGGTATTGCAGCGGCGCTTACGGTTGAAATATTGGGAAGAATGCTGTCGGCAATTCCGGCGGTATCCAACGCTGCCTGCTCAGTTAAGGCGGCATTCGAAGAGGCGAACAGGGATGTTTACGAAAAGGGCCATCATGGAGATGAGCAAACGCGGGGCATGGGCGCGACCGCGGTCGTGCTTGCGATCGGTGGGCCACAGGCGCTGGTGGCGCACGTGGGCGATAGCCGGGCGTACCTTTTCACACATCGCGAACTGCGCAGGTTGACCAAGGACCACAGCCGTGTTCAGCGAATGGTGGATGCGGGCATCCTGACCGATGCGGAAGCGTCATCTCATCCCTCGGCGAGCTTGCTGGAGCGTGCCATCGGCGTTTTGCCCGACGTTGAGGTGGATATTTCCCCTCCGATCGACCTGAATGGGGGCGAATTGTTTTTGCTCTGCTCCGATGGGTTGCACGGGTATGTTTCCGACCGCGAAATCGGCGCCATTCTGAGCAGGAGAATTCCGGTACAGGCAATGGCGGACGAGTTGGTCGACGCCGCGCTGGAAAAAGGCGGGGAAGACAATATCACGGTTCAATTAGTGGGGTACGAACTTGCGGAGCGGAGCGATCAGACGCCCATTGCCGGAATACCCTGATCAGCTTCAATGCTTACGTGTTGCAACATTACGTGTTGGATACGCCAAGCCGCTCGGGATTTGGCTCGTGCCTTGCCTTTAGATGTGGTTGGCAAACGAGCAAGTGCCAACGGTATTCCTTCAGGAAAATTTGAAACAAAGGTATGGCCATGAGCGAAAAACCAAAATCGGGGGTATTTTCACAATTATTGAAGCACATCATTCCTGGTGAAAAGTCCAGTACCCGTACTCGGTATTGCGAAAAGGGCCATCCGATGGACGCGAATTGGACGACGTGCCCGTATTGCGAGGCCGAGAAGAGGAAAAACGATAAAAGCATCATTCGTACCACTACCAAATCCGATCAAATTGACAAGGGTGAAACCCCGCAAAGGAGCGCAGATATGGAGCGAGGAACCACAAAGATAGGTACAGGTTCACCGGAAGAGCCTGATGGCAGGACAAGGTTCGACACCTCACCCGAGCAAGTTTCCGAAAAGAAAGTCGTGGGGCGCGAGCGAAGAATTACCGGAGTGCTGGTTACTTTTTCTCATAAATACCAGGGTGAGCTGTTTGTCCTTTATGAAGGACGAAACGTGATGGGTTCAGGTTCTTCCTGCGATATCAGCATTAATTGGGATCGATTGGTATCCGGCGAGCATGCCATGATTCTCTGCCGTGCCGGGAGGGACGAACTGCACGACATGCTCAGTACCAACGGAACGTTTTTGAACGAGGAATACGTGGGAACAAAGGGCGCCGACCTCGCGGACGGCGCGATGATCAGGATAGGCAGCACGGTGTTCGAGTTCAGGAAGATTACGTCCGGCGCGGGAAAGGGACCGGGAGAAAAGGCTGAACCCAGTGAAGAAGACAGTGAACTCCGCCCCCCTGGCGAAACAGACTTTTAACTATCCTCTCGTTTCAAGATTGTTAGATGAAGTACTCCGGATCAAGCGCTCGGGCAGGGGAGTTCCGCGAAGGCCAAGCCTGCGGAAAATACATCCTTGAAAGTGTTATCGGGAGGGGTGGCATGGGAACGGTGTGGCGCGCAAGGAACGTTACCAGCGGGCAACCTGTTGCCCTCAAGGTCGTTGCGGACGATCTGCTTGCCGAGCCGCATATTCGGGCACGCTTCGAGAACGAGATGAGGCGCCACGCGCGTCTGGATCATCCCAATATTGTCCGGCTGCTCGATACGTTTTCCGTGAACGGTCAGCAGTGTATGGTAATGAAACTAATGGAAGGCGAATCGCTGGCCGTGCGCTTACGGCGAGGTCCGGATCATGCGCTCCCCCTGGATGTTTCATTGCAGATATTTTCCGGCGTTCTTCGCGCGCTTGATTACGCACATCGTCACGGAATTTTTCATCGCGACGTGAAACCTTCCAACATCCTGGTGGACGCCGCCAATGAAGCGTATTTGCTTGATTTCGGCATTGCCCTCGCTGTTGGCGAAGCGCGGCTGACAGGGATGGGTGTACCTGTAGGCACCCCTGCGTACATGAGTCCGGAGCAGATTCGCGCACCCCGGCAGATCGACCATAGGACCGACGTCTACAGCGCTGCGTGTGTTCTGTACGAAATGCTGACAGGACGCCCGCCTTTTCTTTATTTGAAAGTGGGTGGTACTACAGCAGAAATTGCATTGCGCTGGGCTCATGTAAACGAAAGACCTATACCTCCGCATGAGCTGATGCCATCGATTCCTCCCGGAATCAGCAGAATAATCATGATGGCGTTAAATAAGGATCCCAATGAGCGGCCGCAAGGTTGCGCGGAATTCCTCCGGTTGCTCCTTGCCGAGTTTGCCGACACCGGGCATGTTGAGGCGCAGAAGGAGGCACAGAGGCGATGGGAGGAGTTCGTTTCTGATTCGACCCTCC
>DASSHJ010000274.1:0-8230 GCA_035692965.1 Nitrosospira sp.
CGCCAACAAGTGGCGGCATCTATCAGCCGAGTACTCAATATAAGCCGCTGTTTGAAGATCGCCGCGCGCGCCAAGTGGGCGATACCCTGGTGATCGTGCTAAACGAGAAGACAAATGCAAGCAAAAAATCCAATAGCAGCACGGACAAGAACGGCGAGCTCAATTTTGGAATTCCACCCATTGTTTTCGGCGTTCCAATTACGAAGAAAGTCGACATGGGGGCATCCTCGGCAAACAAGTTTGCGGGGAAGGGCGAGGCGGCTTCCACCAATAATTTCAATGGCACGATCGCCGTGACGGTTATCGACGTATTACCTAACAACTACCTGGTGGTGAGTGGCGAAAAGCAACTGGCCATGACGCAAGGCACCGAGTACATCCGTTTCTCGGGGGTGGTGCGCCCGGAAACCGTCATCAATAACACGGTTTCATCGATCCAGGTAGCGGATGCGCGGATTGAGTACAAGGCCAACGGTTATATTGACGAGGCGCAAACGATGGGCTGGTTGTCGCGCTTTTTCCTGACCGTTTCTCCGTTCTGAAGACAAAGGGAAGTTCCGCACATATGACGCTGAATCGAGCGTGGCGATTCCTGTTCCTGTTATGGCTCAGTTGTTGCGTTGGAGGGCCTGCTCAGGCAGAGCGCATCAAGGACCTGGTTTCTTTCCAGGGCTTGCGTCCCAATCAGCTCGTTGGCTACGGCTTGGTGGTCGGCCTGGATGGCACGGGCGATCAGACCATTCAAACTCCATTCACCATCCAGACGCTCACCAGTATGCTGATGCAGATGGGCATCAATATTCCTCCCGGCACCAATATGAGGTTGCGAAACGTGGCTGCGGTAATGGTCACGGCGACGCTGCCGCCTCTCGCCCAACCTGGGCAGCTTATCGATGTGACTGTATCCAGCATGGGAAATGCGCGGAGCCTGCGCGGAGGCACGTTGCTGATGACGCCGCTTAAAGGCGCCGATGGCCAGGTTTACGGGATGGCCCAGGGCAATTTACTGGTCGGGGGATTCGGCGCTGCGGCAAGCGGCAGCAAAGTGCAGGTCAATCATTTGAGCGTAGGGCGCATCACTGGGGGCGCAACGGTCGAGCGAGCAGTGCCCGTTGCCCTTGCCCAGGACGATATGATGCGCCTCGAACTTAACGTTACTGATTTCTCAACCGTGCGGCGAATCGTGGACGTTATCAACGGAAGATTCGGCAATGGCACCGCTTTCGCGTTGGATGGCCGGGCGATACAGGTGCGCACGCCTGCCGGGAGCGATCCGCGCGTGGCGTTTCTGGCAGAAATGGAAAGCCTGAGTATCAGCCCGCCGCAGAGCCAGGCAAGGGTGATCGTCAATAGCCGCACCGGTTCGGTCGTGATGAACGGGGCGGCAACAGTGGAAGCATGTGCGATCGCTCATGGCAATCTATCCGTGGTGATCAGCACTGAACCGGTCATCAGCCAGCCCGGGCCGTTCTCCAGCGGCCAAACGGTACAGGCGCAGCGTTCGACCATAGAAATCAAGCAGGAATCAGGCATGCTCACGATGGTCGAGGGCGCTTCCCTGGCCGAAGTGGTCAAGGCCTTGAACGCCATTGGAGCCACGCCCCAGGATCTGCTCGCGATATTGCAAGCGATGAAATCAGCCGGAGCGCTCCGGGCAGAGCTTGAAATTATTTGATGGTCGCTCCTGCCGATCTCTCCACAAAATTCGCCCTCGACGTGCAAGCTGTGGACGGGCTTCGAAGGGTCTCGAAAAAAACGGGACCCGCGGGACTCGAAGCTGCAGCCAGGCAATTTGAAGCGCTTTTCATGAATATGCTACTGAAGAGCATGCGTGAAGCCACGCCCCAGGACAACCTCATGGATAGCGAACAAAGCCGCCTGTATATTTCGATGCTTGATCAGCAGTTATCGCAAACCATGGCTGGGCGCAGTGTGGGACTTGCCGAAATCATGATACGCCAGCTTCGCAATGCCGTGCCAGCCGAGCCCGCGCAACATGCGGACAACGCCGTTGGGGAACGATTGCGTCAGGCGGACGGAAGCCAGCAGGTGAAATCGGAACGGCCCGTGCCTACAGAGCAACAGTCGTACGGGGCGAAAGTTTCCGAACACCAGGTTCCACAAGAGCAGCCAGTCCAGCAGCCTCCACAATCGCCGCCTCAATCGGGACTGCAATCGCAGATGCAAAAGTCGGAGGCAACGGAGTTTCAGAGGAAGCTTATGATACACGCCCGGGAAGCCAGTCAGGCGACCGGGATTCCTGCAGAGTTCCTGCTGGGGCAGGCGGCGCTGGAAAGCGGCTGGGGCAAACGAGAGCTTCGCTCGTCGGACGGAACGCCCAGTTATAATCTGTTCGGCATAAAGGCTGGCGCCAGCTGGACAGGGCGCGTGGTTGAAGCGGTCACGACGGAATATGTGGATGGGGTGGCGCAGAAGACCGTCGAAAAATTCCGCGCTTATCATTCCTATGCGGAATCCTTCCGCGACTATGTCAACGTTCTCCGCAGCAGTACCCGTTATGCAGGCGTGCTGGCGCAGGCGGCCCAGGGAATCAGCCCGGAGGACTTTGCGCACGGCCTGCAACGCGCGGGCTATGCGACTGATCCCGCCTATGGGAACAAATTAAGCAGGATTATCAGGAATTCCCAGGGCTCATAGAGCAAGAGAGGTACGAAGACGATACCTTCGGGCCATCGCTTCCTGCTATCGCCAATCTTGCCGATAGCGTCACATGCAACCTCATACGTAATTCATACGTAAGCGCGGCTAAATATTTTTAATCCGGTGCCGTTTACATTGATACCGGCCAGTGGCGTAGATCGAGTAAAACATGGGTAACAGCATCCTCAGCATCGGCCTCAGTGCGCTCAACGCTGCCCAGCGCGGATTGCTCGTTGCCGGGCACAACGTCAGTAATGCCGCTACTCCGGGGTACACGCGCCAGCAGAGTATCCAGTCGACCAGCCTGTCCCAGGCAACTGCAAGCGGATTCATTGGCCAAGGCGTGCAGATCGATACGGTAAAGCGAACTTATAACGATCTCCTGGCCCACCAGGTCGCCGCAGCAAAGACCGAGTCCAGCCAGCTTGACACTTACCTGGCCCAGATGAAGCAGATCGACAGCCTTTTCGCGGACTCCAGCGGGCGGCTTGGCCTGTCGCCGGCGCTCCAGGATTTTTTTAACAGGGTACAGGACGTTGCCACCAACCCCGCGGAAAGTGCCTCCCGGCAATCAATGCTCTCAAACGCCGAGGTGCTGGCACGGCGGTTTCAGTCAATGAGCAGCCGGCTTGACGAAATCGAAAATGGAGCGAACAGCCAGATCGAGAACAGCGTTTCACTCATCAACACCTTATCGGAAAGGATTGCCAAACTGAACGAAACGATCAGCCTTTCTGAAAGCGCTGCGGGCGGCCAACCGGCAAATGACTTGCGCGATCAGCGCGATGAATTGGTCATGCAGCTTAACCAGGAGGTGGGTGCGAAAGCCATTGATCAGGGCAGCAAGGGGTACAGCGTTTTTATCGGGGGAGGGCAAACCCTGGTGGATGGTTCAACAGCTTTTAAACTCAAGACAACTGCTTCGCCGATTGACGGCCAACGCCTGCAGCTTACATACGTTTCTGGCGCCAATAGCGCACCCGTTCGGGAATCAAACGTGGATGGCGGCAAACTGGGGGGGCTGCTGCAATTTCGCAACGAAGCGATCGATGCCGCCCGCAACGGGCTGGGGCGCGTTGCCATCGGCCTCGCGGGCACTTTCAATGAACAGCACCGGCTGGGACAGGATATTCAGGGCAATGCAGGCGGGAACTTCTTTAACATCCCAAGCCCAATGGTTCAGGGATCATCGAAGAACACAGGCAACGCCGTTGTTGGGGCCGACATCGTGAGCTATGGCTCGCTTTCCATCAGTGATTACCGGTTGCGTTTCGATGGCGCCAATTACAGCCTCAGCCGATTGACAAATGGTACGGAAGCTCCGGTTCAGACCTTTATTGCCTTTCCTCAGACCATCGATGGTATTTCCTTGAGTCTCGCTTCAGGTGCCATGGCTGCTGGAGATGAATTTCTCGTCCGCCCGACTGCAAACGGCGCCGGCCAGATTGGGGTCGCCATCCAGGATACGAGCTTGATCGCCGCGGCTGCACCCATCCGAACGGACTCATCGCTCGCTAATGCCGGCACCGGACGCATCAGCGGTGGAGCGGTAAATGCGCCGCCTCCGCCCAATCCAAATCTCAAGCAGCCAGTTACAATCACGTTTACCAGTTCCACCACGTTTGACATAAGCGGGACTGGGACCGGTAATCCTTCGGGTGTTACCTTCACTCCCGGGAGCCCCATCAGCTATAACGGATGGACTGTGCAAATCACTGGTTCCCCGAAGGCGGGAGATATCTTTAGTGTTGGCCCCAATAGCAATGGATCGGCGGATAACCGCAACACATTATTGCTCGGTGCCTTGCAGACCAGCAACAGCCTCGCGGGCGGAACGGCAAGCTATCAGAGCGCTTATGGCCAGACGGTCAGCCTCATTGGAAACAAGACCCGCGAGCTCGAAGTGACCAGCAAGGCTCAGGCAGCCCTGCTGAGCCAGACGCAGGCTTTACAGCAATCGGAATCGGGCGTCAATCTCGACGAAGAGGCGGCGAACCTGCTGCGCTACCAGCAGGCATACCAGGCGGCAAGCAAGGTGATACAAACGGCCAGTGAGATGTTCGAGACACTGCTCGCAGCAACACGATAAATAATGAGGGATATCGTTCGCCTTTATCACGCTGCTGTTTACGGACGATCCCCATGCAGGCATTGAGCGAGAGTGCGGACGATGCGTGGAAAAAGGAATAGAAAAGGGAGGAGCAGGACATGCGGGTGAGCAGTAATACCGGCTATGAAATGGGCATCGCTGCGCTCAATCGCCAACAGGCTGAGCAGGTCAAAACCCTGGAGCAGATCAGCAGCGGACGCCGTGTTCTCACTCCATCGGAGAATCCGGCTGCTTATGTCCGGGCGCTGGAAGTGGCGCAGGCCGATTCCGCCAATACCCGCCATACTTCGAACCGGCAGTATGCCACCACCAGTTTCGCAATACTGGAAGGGTCGCTCAGTGAGGTTACAAACCTTCTGCAGAACGCGCAGACGCTCGCCATATCCGCCGGGAATGGCGCGCTTGGTGACGGGAGTCGCACTGCCCTTGCAGCAGAGCTGCGGGGCAATCTCGACGAACTGATGGGGGTTGCCAATCGTACCGACGGTAACGGCCGCTATCTGTTTTCCGGATTCCAGGGCTCAACCAAGCCGTTCGTGAATACGGGCAGCGGCATCCAGTATTTGGGCGACGAAGGCCAGCGCATGATACAGGTGAGTGCATCACGCCAGTTGGCAGCGAGCGAATCAGGAAAAGAGATATTCGAACGCGTTCCGGCTTCCGGAGGAGGATACCAGAGCGTGTTCAAGACATTTTCGGACCTGGTCGGCTTGCTTGAAACGCCAGTAACCAGTCCTGCTAGCAAGACCGCGCTTTACAATGGTCTCGGCACCGCGAAAATCAACCTTTCCAACGCCCTCGATAATGTATTGCAAATTCGCGCGTCGGTTGGCACGCGTGCGAAGGAACTGGATACGCTCAACGAAACCGGTGACGAGTTGAGCATCCAGTACAAGCAGCAACTTGCAGATCTCCAGGATGTGGATTATGCCAAAGCCATTAGTGACCTGACCCAGCAGCAGACCTACCTGGAAGCGACGCAGAAGGCATTTCTGAAAGTGCAGGGGTTATCATTATTTGATTATTTAAAGTGACTTTCACGGTCGCCGTGATAGCGCGAGGGCTCACGCCTGGGGTGGTTGAAGTGAGGGTAAGCGGACCGTGATTGCGGGCAATTCGGCCCCTCACGACTATTTCTTTTACCGTTTCCCGGCGATAGCGATGCGAGCAGAGCGGGAGTTTTACAAAGACAAATTGAGGCGTCGTATGGTCTATGGAAGCGTTCAACATTTCCCGCTTACTCCTCAAGTGAAGGAGTTTTTCCTTGCACGCCAACCGATCCTGGACCGGAACGAACATCTCATCGGTTACAAGCTACTGTTCCGCCGCGCCGAATCCGTGCAATCGAATGCTGCCGATGATTGGCGGGGCGCTCTTTCCATCATTGCCCACATGTCGGAACTTGGCATGGGGAACGTGATCGGCGCCGGCCGCGCATTTTTTAGCGTGGATTTCAATGTGCTGACGCATGACCTGGTTAAATTTCTGCCAAGTCAAAAAGTAGTACTTGAAATTCCCCAAATGATCAAAATAACTCCAGAGCTTGTCCGGCGCGTATCAGGTATGGTTAACGCCGGGTATACCTTCGCCCTGGACGACGTAATAACCTTCTCGGACTACATCAAGCCGCTGCTCCCGCTGGTCGACATCGTCAAGATCAATACTTCGTTCATGACCCAGGCGGATCTCGCCATCGTGGCCAGCAAATTCAAGCAGGCTGGGAAATTGCTATTGGCGGAGAAAGTGGACTCCGCTGAACAATTCCTGAACTACATGGAACTCGGGTTTGACTATTACCAGGGTTATTATTTCGCCAGGCCCGTCATTCTGTCCGGAAAAAAACTGGAACCCTCCCAGCTCGCTATCATCCAGTTGATGGCACTCCTCGCCGGGGACGCGGATAACGCAAAAATCGAGCACAACCTCAAAAAGGAGGTTTCGCTTTGTGTATCCTTGCTGAAGCTCGTCAATTCTGCAGCGATGGGTGTCACAAAGAATATCCACTCATTGAGCGAAGCGCTCGTAGTGCTCGGGCGCCGCCAATTGCAGAGATGGCTTCAAATTCAGCTTTACGTAGGTTCGTCCGTAAACCCTCGCGCGTCATCGCCGCTTTTATTGCTGGCGACGACACGTGGAAAACTTCTTGAACGGGTTGCGCAAAAACTTGAACCTGAAAATAAAACGACTGGGGATACTGCTTTTACGGTTGGCATTCTATCGCTGCTGGATTCCCTGTTTGGGCAATCCATGAAAAAAATCCTGGAAGAGATCAGTTTGGGGGAGGACGTCACCGAGGCATTGCTGTATCGCAAGGGGTTTTACGGAGATCTGCTCAAGCTCGCGGAATATGTCGAAAAACCGGGAGAAACGAGCCACTTGCTGCCGCCCCTGCTTGCCCGCATCGGATTGCGAGTTGAAGAACTTTATCCGCTCCAGCTTGAAGCGTTTGAATGGAGCAATAAGCTGATGCCTTATGCGGGCGAAGGATGATCTGCTAGGCTCGCTATAAAGGAATTATCACGATTGCGCTGCTATTCATCACTGTTGTTGAATTCCTTAGAGAGCTGGAAATTCAGGCTAACCTGAGTTATTGTCAAGAATGGCAACCATTGACCTCACACGCGCGGAGGTGGAGTCTCTTTCCGGTCCCGCGGTTATAGAGTTCGGCACATCCTGGTGCGGTTATTGCCGGGCTGCCCGACCCTTGATCGCCTCCGCGCTTTCAAACTATCCAGCCGTGCGGCACATCAAGATCGAGGACGGGAAGGGGCGTCCTCTCGGACGGTCTTTTCGCGTAACTCTTTGGCCTACATTGATTTTTTTGAAGGATGGAAAGGAGATCTGCCGAATGGTCCGCCCCGCGAACTCAGGGGTCGTGAGTGAAGTCCTCGAAAAAATCACCGACGCCGGGTAACTTCAACAAGATCATTATCCGGATAAGGGGAGCCAATCTTTCGAGAGGTTCCCATTTTCACTGCTGCCAGGCAGTTGAATGCTGGATGCCGGGACTGTACCATTCCTTCAATCGAAATTGCACTGGGTTTGAGTCGTAGATCGCCCCACACCCGCGGAGTGCAGGTGATGGGACGCTAAACGAAAGTCTAGAAAGGATCAGGATAAATGGAGGGTGACGAAAGGGAATCCCGCGTCATTGTTTCGCACGCGCCCGGGATGGTTTTTCAGTACGTATTACGCGAAAGCGGGCGGTATACTATGCCGTTCGCAAGCAATCAGGCGTTGAATGTGCTCGGCATCACAGCTGAGAGTCTTCAGATGAATCCTGTGTTGTTCGAAGAGATCATCCTCTGGAAGGACCGTAAAAGTTTTCGCGAGTCGAGAGCGCAATCGGCGGAGACCTTAAGCACCTGGAACTGGGAAGGCCGAGTGTGGATCGAGTCTTATCATGACGTGAAATGGGTCAGCCTGCGAGCCAGTCCTCGACGCGAGAAGGGGGTGGGT
>DASSHJ010000275.1:0-8875 GCA_035692965.1 Nitrosospira sp.
GTTGCTCGCAATTGCTGCGTTCCCAGCGCAGGATCGATCTGGCTCGCGGCGAAGTTCAATTCGCCTTCCTTCCCGTATTCCGTGCCGTCAGGCAGTATAAGCGTTACTTTTTTTACTTTTTTCTCGGTCAGGGGTCCGCCAATCTGTGCAAGTTCGTTATCGGACAGGCTGAAGCGCACCCATATGGGGGTTAGCTGGACTATCGTGGTCAGGAGGCTGCTGTTTGCTTCGACCAATGCGCCTTCGGAAAACCGGAAGCGCCCGGAGATTCCATTTACCGGCGCGGTTACCGATGTATAGGAAAGATTGAGTTCCGCATCGCGCGCGCGGGCCTCGGCTGCCTGCACGGCGGCATGCGCAATGGCATCATCGGATACCGCGTTGTCATATTCTCGCTGGCTGACCGCCTGGACGGCGAGCAGTTCGCGCAACCGGTTTTCCTCGCGCGCGGCCTGCGCCATGCGTGCCTTTTGCTCGGCAAGCTGTGCTTTCGCCTGAGCCAATGCATATTGATAGGGCACCGGATCGATCTGGAACATTGGCTGGCCCGCTTTTACAGGTGCCCCTTCCTCATACAGGCGCTTGAGAAGGATGCCGCCGACCCGGGGTCTTATCTCGACCTCCTTCGCGCCTTCGGTCTGGGCAACCGCTTCTGCACTGATGGGTACTGTGGCAGGCTGGACCTCGATCACGCTGACGGGAAGAGCAGGGGGATGTTGAGTTTGACTGACTGCCTGGCTGTTTTTTCCGCAGCCTGCCATGGCAACACTCACCACCAGCGCAAAGGCAGCCCTCATCCCGATCATCGCAATAGAGCTTAACGGTTTATTGTTATATCTCCCGAGCGAAAGCATCAATCAAACTCCATCAGAACAAACAGTTGTTGCATACATTCGTGTATGTATGTAAATTATCAACTAAAGAATCCCCCTTGTAAATACTGTTATCACCAGGAAAATGGCACGGAAGACGAAAGAAGATGCGGAATTGACGCGCCAGAGATTGATCGAGGCGGCCCGGCAGGTTTTTCTTGAGCACGGCGTCAGCCGTACGACAATGGAGCATATTGCTGCGCGGGCAGGCGTTACCCGAGGAGCGATATACTGGCATTTCAGCAACAAGCTCGATCTGTTTCAGGCAATGCGCGAACAGGTGTTCCTGCCATTGATAGATCGCATGGATGATACGCTGCTGGTCGAAGGCTCGGAAGATCCTCTTACGTGCATCGAAAATTTTCTTTGCGGCACGATCCATATATTGACGGATAGTGCCGAAACGCGCCAGATTTACGAGATCATGATGATGAAATGCGAATATGTGGATGAATTCGCAGCCGTGCTACAGCAGATCCTCATGAATTGCTCCGCCATTCTCGAGAAGCTGCAACAGGTTTACGAGCGCGCCCAGGAGCAAGACCAGCTTCATGTTTCCCACCAACCGGCGCAACTGGCCATTGATACGCATTTGTTCTTCATCGGCCTGCTTCACATGTGGGTCAAGGATACCAGCGGCCATCAATTCCGCTGGCGTGCAATCGAGCTGGTAAGAGCGCATATGTGCTTGCGGCGAAAGCAGCATTCGACCGCCTAAAAATCTGCTTGCATCCAGTCTTCGATCGCTCCTCCATTGCCTTGCGGTAATTGTCAGGCGCGTCCCTTCTGACTTTTCCGCCCTCCGCTCCTTACTTTCCCGACATGTTGCTTGTATAGTTGACTAAATCGATCAAGTATCTTATAGTTGACTAAATCAGTCATCTATTGGCTGAACTGGCTATTCATCGATATGTCTATTAACTGAATGACGAGAGCGGAAAGGAGTTCATCATGAGGCTTACAACGAAAGGACGGTTTGCGGTAACAGCGCTATTGGATCTTGCCATGCAGCGGACCACTCGCCCGGTCACGCTAGCGGAAATCAGTCAGCGTCAGCAAATCTCGCTATCTTATCTTGAGCAACTGTTTGCCAAGCTGCGCCAGCGCGCCCTGGTCGAAAGCGTGCGGGGACCCGGTGGCGGATATTGTCTTGCCAAGGATATGGGGCAGGTTTCGGTTGCCGAGATCATTCTTGCTGTCGACGAGCCCATCGATTCGACGCAGTGCAATGGAAAGGAAAACTGCCACAACGACAAGAAGTGCATGACGCACGACTTGTGGGTAAAACTCAATGCTCTCATTTTTGACCATCTTGGCGCGATTACGCTCAAGCAATTGGTGGAGGAGCAGAAAGCGAGACAGAATGGCGTCGTTCAAATGATCGACATGCGCAAGACGCTGCCGGAGCGGGACCGCAGCGTGCCGGAACGCGAGCGGGCGGCAGCAACTGCATGATTCAAATCCGGCTTCGCCTTCATTTTTGACGCGCGCGCTGTGACAGGAGAATGGAGAGCTGGAGAAGGCAATGACGATCACACTAACCGAAAATGCGGCAAGACAAATCCGGAAGCAGCTTGGGAAGCGCGGTAAAGGGTTGGGGCTGCGTCTCGGCGTGAAAAAACAAGGCTGCTCCGGGTTTGCATATACATTCGATTATGCGGACGAGCTTCGGGCGGGCGATCAGGTGTTCGAGTCCAATGGTGCGAACGTGGTGATTGACGTCAGCAGCCTGGTTTACCTGAACGGGTCGAACGTTGATTTTGTCAGGGACGGGCTCAATGACTCGTTCAGGGTTGGCAACCCGAACGTCGACAACACGTGTGGCTGCGGAGAAAGCTTTAGCGTGAAAGAGGCAGCCAAGGCTTAGCCGCATCCAGGGTAGACGGAATAATTACAGCGACAGCGCGTGTCCGAATTTCTTTTCAGTTCAGGTTTATATGGGTTTATATAGACGTATTCAGGCGACTATTGGAGCAATCTGATGAGTGCGGTATTACAAAATCTTGTCAATCAGCCCTACAAGCATGGGTTCGTGACCGATATCGAGTCGGATGTTGCTCCAAAAGGGCTGAACGAAGACATCATCCGGCTGATCTCGGGGAAAAAGAGCGAGCCGGAATGGTTGCTCGAGTTTCGGCTGAATGCGTACCGGCACTGGCTGAAAATGGAAGAGCCGAAGTGGCCGAATGTGAAGTATCCGAAGATAGACTTCCAGGCGATCAGCTATTACGCTGCGCCCAAGCCCAAGAAGAAGCTGAACAGCCTGGATGAGGTTGATCCCGAACTGTTGCGCACGTTCGAAAAGCTGGGCGTGCCCATGCACGAGCGCGCGGCACTGGCCGGGGTAGCGGTGGACGTGATTTTTGACAGCGTATCGGTCGCGACCACATACAAACAAAAGCTGGCCGAGGTCGGCATCATTTTCTGCTCCATCTCCGAAGCCGTCCATAATCATCCGGAACTGGTCAGGAAGTACCTTGGCACTGTGGTGCCGGTGGGAGATAACTATTACGCTGCGCTCAATTCCGCTGTGTTTACGGACGGCACCTTCTGCTTTCTCCCGAAAGGGGTGAAATGTCCCATGGATCTTTCCACGTACTTCCGGATCAACACTGAGGAGTCAGGGCAGTTCGAGCGTACGCTGATCGTTGCCGAGGAGGGGTCGTCGGTTTCTTATCTGGAGGGCTGCACGGCCCCAAAATTCGACACGAACCAGCTTCATGCAGCAGTGGTCGAACTGGTTGCCCTGGATAATGCCGACATCAAGTATTCGACAGTGCAGAACTGGTATGCGGGCGATGAGAACGGCCTCGGGGGCATCTACAACTTTGTGACCAAGCGGGGTCTGGCGAAGGGTGTGAATTCCCGTATTTCCTGGACCCAGGTTGAAACCGGTTCGGCAATTACCTGGAAATATCCATCCTGCATCCTGCAGGGAGAAAACTCGGTCGGCGAGTTCTATTCTGTGGCCGTCACCAATAATTATCAGCAGGCGGATACTGGCACCAAAATGATCCACATCGGGAAAAACACCCGGAGCACCATCGTCAGCAAGGGTATCTCCGCGGGGCATTCGAACAACAGTTATCGCGGGTTGGTCAGAATTGCGCCGACCGCTAGCGGCGCGCGCAACTACTCCCAATGCGACTCGATGCTGATCGGAGATCAATGCGGCGCGAACACGTTCCCTTACATCCAGGTTCGCAACCAGGAAGCCAAGGTCGAGCATGAAGCGTCGACGTCGAAGATCGGGGAAGATCAACTGTTTTATTTCGCTCAGCGCGGCATTGGGAGCGAGGAAGCGGTGTCGATGATCATCAATGGATTCTGCAAGGACGTTTTTCAGCAATTGCCCATGGAGTTCGCGGTCGAGGCAACCAAGCTGCTCGGCTTCAAGCTTGAAGGGAGCGTGGGATGATTTACCCCGATAGCAAAGTCCTGCTTGAAGTGCGCGATCTACATGCGACGGTGAACGGGGTCGAGATTCTCAAGGGAATAGATCTTACGGTGAGAACCGGCGAGATCCACGCAATCATGGGCACGAACGGCTCCGGCAAGAGTACGTTTGCAAAAGTGCTCGCAGGACACAGCGCGTATCAGGTGACGGGAGGCTCGATCCTGTTCGAAGGCAGGAACCTCTTCGATCTTAAACCTGAGGAGCGCGCGAGGGCCGGTGTCTTCCTGGCGTTCCAGTATCCAGTTGAAATACCGGGTGTGGCGAATAGTCACTTTCTGCGGCTCGCCTATAACACAGTGCAAGCCGAACGAGGCAGGGAAGAGCTTGATCCGCTCGAGTTTGAGGATTTTGTTCGGGAAAAGATGAAATTGCTCGAAATGAAGCCCGATTTCCTGGATCGCGGGGTCAACGAAGGATTTTCCGGAGGCGAGAAGAAACGCAACGAGATACTCCAGATGGCGTTGCTGGAGCCAAAACTTGCCATTCTCGACGAAACGGATTCGGGTCTCGACATCGATGCGTTGAGAGTCGTCACGAACGGGGTTAACAAACTTGCCAACAAGGACAACGCAATTATCCTGGTCACTCATTACCAGCGCATGCTCAACTACATCACCCCTGATTTTGTGCACGTGATGCAGTCCGGCCGCATCATCAAGACAGGCGGAAAAGACCTCGCGCTTGATCTGGAGGCGCACGGCTATGAGTGGGTAGGAACCGGAAAAAATGCACCAGCCAGGGTTGGCGCATAAATATGGACATGGTGGTGGGCAAGAACTATCTCGAAAGCTTGCTTCAGGGCGAACCCCAATTGCGGCCCAGTCCGCTGTCATGGTTCAACAATATCCGCGCGAGTGCAGTGGAACGCGCCGGAACACTCAAGATACCCACAACGCGCGACGAAGAGTGGCGCTTTACGGACATCTCGCCCCTTGCCAAACTTTCGTTCCAGCCCGTGCAAGAGGCTCCCGAGGTAAAAAAGGAAGATATTGCGCGCTTTTACCTGGATGAAGCGCAGGCCACGCTCGTGTTTGTCGACGGTCACTACATGCCGCGGCTATCGAGGGGATCGAACACGGCGAGCACGGAGCTTGTCGTGACCAATCTACGTGAAGCGCTGATGACTCATCCGAGAGAAATTGAGTCTCATCTGGGCCGGCACGCTGCTTTCGAAGGCAAACTCTTCTCGGCGCTCAATACCGCGTTCCTGCATGATGGCGCGCTGGTTATCGTGCCTCGAAACGAGGCAATCGAGCGCCCAGTACACTTGCTCTTCGTTGCAACACAAGCTGAGTCAGCAAGCCACCCCCGTTGCCTGTTGATTGCGCAGTCGGGGAGCGCAGTGACGGTTGTCGAGGATTATGTCACATTGCAGGAGGGTGCTTATATCACCAATGCAGTAACCGAAATCGCGATCGAGGATAACGCGCAGGTCGACCATACGCGGGTCCAGCGCGACAGCATGAATGCGTTTCATATTGCAAACTGCGCTGCACGGCTGGGGCGCTCGAGCCGTTATCGGTCCGTCAGTGCCGCGTTTGGCGCACGTATTTCGCGCTATGACCTGAATGCGGTTATGGCTGCCGAGGGAGCCGAATGTGACGTCGACGGGCTTGCCTTGATCAAGGAACGGCAACTGGCCGACACCCACACTTCGATAGATCATGCAAAGCCTGACGGTACGAGCCGTCAGTTGCACAAGTGCATCGTCGACGGCGCCGCGCATGCGGTTTTTAACGGAAAGATCATTGTGCGGGCAGGGGCCCAGCATACCGATTCATCCCAATCCAGTCGCAACCTGCTTCTGAGTGCAAGAGCGCATGTCGACACGAAGCCGCAACTTGAAATTTTCGCGGATGATGTCAAATGTGCCCATGGCGCAACGGTTGGGCAACTTGACACCGAGGAGTTGTTTTATCTCAAGAGCCGTGGACTATCCGCCCTGGGAGCCCGCAATCTGCTGACCTACGCGTTCGGAGCAGAGGTCATCGATCGCATCCCTGTCGCGTCGCTCAAGCGTGAGCTCGAAAGAACGGTGCTGGAACAAACGCAGAGAGTTGAACAATGAATATGGTAGAGCCGCCCTTGAAATCTGAATTCGGCCCGGTATTGGATGTCGAACGCATCCGTGCCGACTTCCCAATATTGAAGCTCGAGGTTGAGGGTAAGCCGCTGGTTTATTTCGACAACGCGGCGTCCAGCCAGATGCCGCAGCAGGTGATCGATCGCCTCGTGCATTATCAGACCGCTCAACATGCCAATATCAACCGTGGGGTGCACTACCTGTCGGAGACGGCGACCGCCGAGTACGAGGGGTCGCGCCGCAAACTGCAGCATTTCCTGAACGCGCGCGAAGAAAGGGAAATCGTCTTCACAAGCGGTACTACGGATTCGATCAACCTGGTGATGCAGGGCTACGGACGTAAATTTATTGGGCCGGGCGACGAAATCGTTCTGACTGCGCTCGAGCACCATTCAAATATCGTGCCCTGGCAGATGCTTGCAGAAGAGAAGGGCGCGAAGCTCCGCGTCGTGCCAATCAACGATGCGGGCGAACTCCTGATCGACGAATACGAGAAGCTTTTTAACGAATGCACCCGGTTTGTCAGCGTGTTGCATGTGTCCAACGCACTTGGCACGGTTAATCCCGTCAAGCAGATGATTGCCTTTGCCCATTCGAAAGGAGTGCCGGTATTCGTCGACGGGGCCCAGGCAGCGCCTCACATGAGCGTGGACGTCCAGGATCTTGATTGCGACTTTTATGCTTTTTCGGGCCACAAGATGTGCGGTCCGACGGGCATTGGCGTTCTCTATGGCAAGGCAGACCTGCTTGAACGGATGCAGCCGTTCAGGGGCGGGGGAGACATGATCCTCTCGGTAACATTCGAAAAAACCATTTACAATTCGATTCCGCATAAATTTGAAGCAGGCACGCCTCCCATTGCAGCCGCAATCGGATTGGGGGTAGCCGTTGACTATCTCTCTGCGATCAGTCTCGACGCTATTGCCAGGCATGAGCTCAAACTTCTCGATTACGCAACTGAAAAGATAAGTGAGCTGGAGGGCGTGCGTATCATTGGAACCGCGGCTGCGAAAACTGCAGTACTGTCCTTCGAGGTGAAGGGGGTGCATCCACATGACGTGGGTACGCTTCTGAATCAGGAAGGCGTTGCCGTGCGGACCGGTCATCATTGCACGCAGCCCTTGATGCTTCGATTGAAGGTTCCAGCTACTACGCGCGCTTCGTTTGCGTTTTATAATACAATGGCGGAGGTCGATGCTTTTATTGACGCCCTTCGCGCTGTACAAAAGATTTTTGCGTAATGAATTCGAAATCGCTTTATCAGGAAGTTATCCTGGATCACAACAAGAAGCCGCGCAACTATGGCACGTTGGATCATGCGAGCCATCATGCAGTCGGGCATAACCCGTTATGCGGCGACCATCTCGATATTGCGCTTCATCTCGAAGGTGAACGCATTGATCAGATTGCCTTCCACGGTGAGTCATGCGCCATCTGCAAGGCTTCGGCATCGATGATGACCACGGCTGTCAAAGGAAAGACGTCGGCTGATGCTGAAACCTTGATACAGGAATTTCGGGATATGGCAGTGGGCAAACTCAATCTCGAAGCTCCGAATCACTTGGGCCGGTTAACCGTATTCGCAGGAGTGCGTGACCTTCCGACGCGCGTGAAATGCGCGATTCTTCCTTGGCACACGCTCCATGCCGCGCTTCACTCCGTTACGACGACCTCGACCGAGGCCGAAGATGATCCGATGCACGCCGCGATCGGCGATGCCTGATCCGATCAGGAGGACTCATGCCCAAAATAGCTGAAATAGAGGGTACGCCAAATCGCAACGCTTTGAAGTTTATCCTCAGGGAACCGTTGACTTGGGGTGTTACCCGCTCATATGACAACGCAGAGCAGGCAAAGGACGACCCGCTGGCCGCGGCCCTGTTCGAAATCGATCACGTAACCAACGTATTTTATGTTGATCGATGGATTACCATTACCCAGGATGGCGGCGCAGACTGGCAAGACCTCGCGCGCGAGGTCGCCGACCCCATCCGGGCGGCGCCGGCTGCAGACAGGCAATCCGCAGCGACGGTTGCGGCCGCGAACACGGCCATGGCGGGGCTAAGCCCGGAAGACCAGGAGCGTCTTGAAACCATCAACGCCTTGCTCGACGAAGAGGTTCGGCCTTACCTCCAAAACGACGGGGGCGACCTGCATGTGCTCAGCCTTGAAGGCAACAAGCTCAGCGTGCACTACCAGGGTGCATGCGGCACTTGCCCCAGCTCGATTACCGGGACGCTCAGGGGTATTCAGAATATGTTGAGGTCGATCGAGCCGGACATCGAGATCGTCGCGCTCTGAAGCTTGAAATTATCTATTCTGGCTAAAAATCCCGAACAGGATTAGTATCGCGGCAGGCGGTTATATCTGCCGAGGATCGCGCTTGCCGTTCGGTCACTATCGAACCGGCCCAAAAAAAGAAACACCCCATGCTCTGGATCAAATCCCTGCACATCATCTTTG
>DASSHJ010000276.1:0-8952 GCA_035692965.1 Nitrosospira sp.
GTAATGCGTTCATGCAGGCTTTTTGCCGAAAAGCCTCCAAACACCACCGAATGTGTTGCGCCGATGCGCGCGCAGGCTTGCATCGCAACCACGGCTTCAATGCTCATGGGCATGTAGATAATGACTCGGTCTCCCTTGCGGATACCCCTCGATTTGAGTCCATTGGCAAACCTGCATACCTGCCCATGGAGGTCCCGATAAGTTACTCGAGTTATGGTGCCGTCATCCGCTTCGAAGATGATGGCAATTTTGTCCGGCTGGGTGGCAAGATGACGGTCGAGGCAGTTGAAGGAGACGTTCAGTTCTCCATCGTCGAACCATTTGAAAAAAGGGTGATTGCTTTCATCCAGCACTCGGGTGAAAGGTTTTTGCCAGATGATGTGCTCCCGCGCCAGTCTGGCCCAGAAAGCGGGCAAATCGCTTTCTGCTTCGTTGCAGAGGGCACGGTAAGCCTCCATTCCCGACACGTTGGCCTGCTTCACAAAGGCGGGGTCGGGCGGGAATACTCGGGTTTCATGCAGGATGGATTTGAGGGTGGACACGATCTCTCCGTTTTTTGCTGGGGATGTTTTGGCGAATTGTACATCCTATTTGCCGAGGTTTCCCGGCTCCGTGCCGGGCCCTCGCTATTTTCCTTCAGGTTCACGGTACGGCCGACCGAGGGATTGTTGTTTCCTGTGAGACTTCTCCGCGGGCTCCTTTTTGCGCAGCTTGAGTGGCCGCTACAAACTATTATTCATCACTATCTATTTCAATAAATATAAATTTTTGCTAAAATAGCGATAACTATGGGCTCTTTTCAGCCCATTTTTTGTTTGTGTGCCGGCGCCATGAATCTGTACGAATTGCTTGACTCTACCTTGAGCGGGCTTGGTTACGAACTGGTAGATGTGGAACGGATTTCGCGAGGCCGGTTGCTCCGGGTGTTCATGGACAAGCCTGGGGGCATCAGCGTGGACGACTGTGTAACGGTGAGCAACCATTTGAGCCGGTTGTTCGCGGTTGAGAACATTGATTACGAACGGCTGGAAATCTCCTCGCCGGGGCTCGACAGGCCGCTTAAAAAGGTTTCTGACTTTATCCGCTTCGCGGGAGAGAAGGTCAGACTTAAGCTGCGCGTCGGGTTACAGGGCCGGAGGAATTTTGTCGGGATTGTGCGCGAAGTGAATGACGGAGTGTTGAAGCTGGAAGTAGATGGAAAAATTCTCGATTTTGCGTTGAATAATCTTGAAAAGGCCCGTTTGGTTCCCAAATTATAATCGTCCTGGAAATATAGGCTGGAGGAAAGATGACCCGCGAGGTTTTGCTGTTGGTGGATGCATTGGCGCGAGAGAAAAATGTCGAGAAAGGCATCGTTTTTGTCGCACTCGAATCAGCTCTGGCATCCGCTACTAAAAAGCGTTTTCATGAGGACGCTGATGTGCGGGTGTCAATTGACCACCAGACCGGTGATTACCAGTCCCTGCGGCGCTGGCACGTCGTTCCCGACGATGCCGTGGAGGATCCTGCCCGCCAGATTGGATTGAGCGAAGCATTGCTTCGCAATCCCGAGACCAAGCAGGATGAGTTTATCGAGGAAGTGCTGGAGCCTGTCGAATTTGGTCGCATTGGCGCGCAGGCCGCGAAGCAGGTCATATTCCAGAAAATACGCGATGCCGAGCGTGAGCAGATTCTCAATGATTTTCTCGATCGCAAGGAATTCATGGTTACCGGGACGATCAAACGTATGGAGCGAGGTAGCGCAATTGTCGAATCGGGTAGAGTCGAGGCAGTGTTGCCGCGAGATCAGATGATTCCGAAGGAAAATCTCCGCGTGGGGGATCGCGTACGTGCCTATCTGCATAAGGTGGACCGGGGCGCGCGCGGACCGCAATTAGTACTGTCGCGGATCGCGCCGGAGTTCCTGATAAAGCTTTTTGAACTTGAGGTCCCGGAAATCGAGGAGGGCTTGCTGGAGATAAAGGTAGCGGCGCGGGACCCGGGGTCCCGGGCAAAGATCGCAGTCAAATCGAACGACCAGCGGGTCGATCCGATCGGTACGTGCGTAGGCATGCGAGGTTCGAGGGTGCAGGCGGTCACGGGCGAACTGGCTGGAGAAAGGGTGGACATCATCCTCTGGTCGGAGGACCCCGCGACTTTCGTGATCAATGCGCTGGCTCCGGCAGAGATCAGCAGCATTCTCGTCGATGAGGAAAAGCACAGCATGGATATCGTGGTGGATGAGGACAACCTTGCCCAGGCGATTGGACGCGGTGGTCAGAATGTCCGGCTCGCTTCCGAGTTGACGGGCTGGGAACTCAACATCATGACCATGGAGGAATCCCAGGCTAAAAATGAAGAGGAATTTTCAATACTTCGTCAGCTCTTTATGGAAAAACTCGACGTAGACGAAGAGGTCGCGGACATCCTCGTTCAGGAAGGATTTACTACACTGGAAGAAGTAGCCTATGTTCCCCTTAACGAAATGCTGGAAATCGAGGCGTTTGACGAGCAGACGGTCAACGAACTGCGAACCCGGGCGCGTAACGCCCTGCTGACCGAGGCCATCGTGACGGAGGAAAAAATGGAGCACATAGCGGAAGACCTGCTATCCCTGGAGGGAATGGACAGCCAGACTGCTCGGGAGCTTGCCGCCAAGGGCGTGAATACGCAGGAAGACCTGGCTGATCTGGCGGTTGATGATCTGGTGGAAATGATCGAGATGGACCCCGATAAGGCCCGGCAGTTGATCATGGCTGCAAGGGCCCCATGGTTTGCTTGATTGAAACATCGAAGCGAAGCATTACAAAGGTAATTAATGGCTCAAATGAACGTAGAACAGTTTGCAAGTGAACTCGGTGTCCTGCCAGCGGTGCTGCTGGAGCAGCTCAGGGCTGCTGGCGTGAGCAAACGCCAGACCGAGGACAATCTGACCGAAACGGATAAGACGCAGCTTCTCGAGTATTTGCGGAGAATTCATGGTGCCAGGGAGGAAAAAGGAAAGATTTCCCTCCCCCGCCGCCAGACTTCTGAAATCAAGAAGGCTGACAGCACCGGAAAGCCGCGCAGCATACAGGTCGAGGTTCGCAAAAAGCGCGTTATTGTCAGGAGCGACTCGGGCGACAAGATGACGCCTGCTGCCAAAAAGGTCGAGCCGGCGCCCCCGCCTGCGCAGCCGCCGGTTACAGCACCGGTACTCGATCCCGCACAGCTTGCGCTGCGGCAGGAGGAAGCAAGAAGGCACGCTGAACTGATTGCGCGGCAGACTGCCGAGATCAGAGAAAAGAAGCTGCGGCAAAAACTTGCAGGGACCGAGACAAAGGAACCGGAGCCTGCTCCCTCGCCTGCAGGAGGGCCCGTGCCTCCCGCGCCGGTGGAGGCGCCTGCTGGCGTTGCTGTTCCTCCGGTTGAAGCCACGACCGCTGCTCCAGAAGCCCAACCACCGGGTTCTACAACTGAAGGCACGCTTCATAAGCCGGTTGTCAAACCTGAGGATAAGGCAGCCAAGGCGAAAAAGAAACAGACCAAGCAGGTCGTCTGGAAGGACGACAGAGTTGAGAAGCGTGGCCTCAAGACACGGGGCGATCTCGCGGGTGCCAAAGGGTGGCGTGGACGCAAGGATAAAAATAATAAAACAGGTGCTGAGGATCAGGGCGCTCACAGCTTTTTCGCGCCCACCGAGCCGATCGTTCATGAAGTGATGGTGCCTGAAACGATTTCCGTGGCTGCGCTCGCCCAGAAGATGTCCATCAAGGCCGCGGAGGTCATCAAGGCGCTGATGAAAATGGGCAATATGGTGACGATTAATCAGATGCTCGACCAGGAAACCGCGATGATCGTAGTGGAGGAACTCGGTCACGTCGCGAAATACGCGACGCTCGACAGTCCCGAGGCCTTCTTGGCTGATACGGAATTACCCACTCCTGGGACCGGCACCGAACCGCGCGCACCTGTTGTCACTGTCATGGGTCACGTGGACCATGGGAAGACCTCTCTTCTCGATTACATTCGTCGCACCCGCGTGGCAAGTGGCGAAGCAGGCGGTATTACCCAGCATATCGGTGCGTATCACGTTGAAACCGATCGGGGTATGGTGACGTTTCTCGACACTCCCGGCCATGAGGCCTTTACTGCAATGCGTGCCCGTGGCGCAAAAGTGACGGATCTTGTCGTGCTGGTCGTGGCGGCGGACGATGGCGTGATGCCCCAGACAGTCGAGGCCATTCATCACGCCAAAGCGGCAAAGGTCCCGATTGTTGTTGCGGTAACGAAAATCGACAAACCGGAAGCCAATCCCGAGCGTATCAGGCAGGAACTCGTGGCGCACCAGGTGGTACCTGAAGATTGGGGCGGCGATACGATGTTCGCGGAGGTTTCCGCAAAGACCGGGCAAGGAATCGACTCGCTTCTGGAAAGCGTGCTGCTTCAAGCGGAAGTGCTGGAGCTTAGCGCACCCGTTGATGCATCGGCGAGAGGAATTGTCATTGAATCGCGTCTGGACAAGGGGCGAGGCCCGGTAGCGACCATACTGGTGCAATCGGGAACGTTGAAGCGCGGTGATGTTCTCCTGGCTGGCGCCGTATTCGGACGAGTCCGGGCGATGCTCGATGAAAACGCGAAGGCGGTGGAAAAGGCAGGGCCCTCGATACCGGTTGAGATCCAGGGTCTGTCTGAGGTCCCGGTGGCTGGGGAAGCGGTCGTTGCGCTGGCTGACGAGCGCAAGGCCCGTGAAATCGCGCTCTTCCGTCAAGGAAAATTCCGTGATGTGAAGCTGGCCAGACAACAGGCTGCCAAGCTTGAAAATGTGTTCGAGCAGAAGGGCGAGGTCAAAGTGTTGCCGCTTATCATCAAAGCGGACGTGCAGGGTTCATACGAGGCACTGACACATGCCTTGCAGCGGCTTTCCACCGACGAGGTCAAGGTCAACATTATCCACAGCGGCGTGGGCGCGATTACGGAGTCCGACATTAACCTGGCTCTGGCTTCCAAGGCGGTGGTGATCGGGTTCAACAGCCGTGCCGATTCTGTTGCGCGCAAGCTCATTGCCTCCAGCGGAGTCGATGTGCGCTATTACAGCATCATCTATGAGGCGGTGGATGAAATCAAGGCGGCGTTGTCAGGCATGATGGCGCCTGACCGCCGGGAAAATATCACTGGTTTGCTGGAGATCCGGGAAGTCTTCAGGATTTCCAGGGTGGGAGTGGTCGCAGGTTGCTACGTGCTGGAAGGAATTATCAAACGGACGTCATTTATCCGGCTGATACGCAACGGGCAATTGATCCATACCGGCGAACTGGATTCATTGAAGCGCTTCAAGGACGATGTCAAGGAAGTGCGCGCAGGGTTCGAATGCGGACTATCGCTTAAAAACTACAATGATATCCAGACGGGTGATCAGATCGAAACGTATGAAATCGTTGAAGTGGCGCGCAGCTTGTAAGGGCACGCGCGAAGGGCCTGTTAACAGGCCCTATTACAGGAACTATCATGCCTAAGGATTATCCTCGTGCGTTGCGCGTTGCCGATCAGATCCAGCGTGAGTTATCGGATCTGATTCGCAACGAAATAAAGGATCCGCGTATCGGGATGATCACCCTCACAGGCGTGGAAGTGAGTCACGACTATAGCAACGCCAAGGTTTTTTATACGACTTTGGGAAGTGCGAGCGATAATTTTCTGACGGCGAACGGGCTGGAACACGCGGCGGGCTTCCTGCGCAGCCACTTGTCGCACCGCTTGAAGCTTCGGGTAATACCTCAACTCCATTTCATCTATGACGAGTCTGTCGAGCGAGGCGTGCGTCTTGCGCATCTCATAGATGAGGCTGTGGCGGGGAACCATGCGCCCAAAGAACCGGACAACTCCTGATTCATCTCCATATTGAAACCCCGTAGCGTGCCTTCCCGGCGCTTTGACCGGGAGATCAGTGGTGTGCTTCTGCTTGACAAGCCGTCAGGAATTTCTTCCAGCCAGGCTCTCCAGATTGCAAGACGGATGTTCGCTGCCAGCAAGGCGGGCCATACCGGTACCCTCGATCCCATGGCAACGGGATTGTTGCCGGTCTGCTTTGGTGAGGCCACCAAGTTTTCCTCATTGTTGCTCGGCGCCGATAAAACTTACGAAGCGACGCTGAGATTAGGCTATACCAGCACAACGGGAGATGCCGAAGGCGAGATTTCGCCGATGCTAGGGCGAGCCTGTGGGGAGGCATTGACGCTTTCACACCTACATGAAGTGCTGCAAACTTTTACCGGCACCAGCCTGCAGATTCCACCGATGTACAGTGCTCTCAAGCATAAAGGCAAACCTATGTATCTTTATGCACGCGAGGGCATAGCCGTCGATCGTGAGCCCCGCGAGATCTTCATACACGAGTTGCGCGGGGAGGCTGCTTCAAATGATGAGGTGCGTATCGTAGTCGCGTGCGGGACAGGTACTTACATACGAACGCTGGCGGAAGATATTGGCCGTGCACTTGGATACGGCAGTGCATATCTGACTGCTTTGCGGCGTACAGCCTCGGGGCCGTTTCGAGTGAGCGACGCGATTACGCTGGGGGCAATCAAGAACATGTCGACCGGTGAGCGCGATCATTGCGTGCTGCCTGTCGATCGTCTTGCCCTGGGATTACCGGCGGTCAACCTGAACGAAACAGCTGCAGCTTTCCTGAAGCAGGGCCGCACGGTCGAGGATTACGCATGCGAATCCAGCTTGAGGGAAGCCGAGACGGTGAGGGTGTATGATGAGGAAAATCATTTTCTAGGTCTGGGGGAAGTCACGGCCCTGCACGCAATAGCGCCGAAGCGCCTCATAAATCCGTCACACTGCCTCGATAAGCCATCCACCCCATGCTAACGGAAGCAAAAACGCGGGTGATTCGAGGCTCCTGTACGATGCGCACCCGCCACGTTCATCCGGTCGCACAATCACCCGGATTTTGTCGGGGCGGAGGTTTGGGGGGGAGTTAACGGAAGGTCTGAGTTATGCTTCGACTGAATGCTTTCCGTGACATCCTTGCCTATACCACGGTAACCGGTAAAACGGCCGGACGAATCGAACATGGGTTCACCGCTCACCATCAGATATTGATGCGACCCGTCTGATCTGATGCGAGTGTAGACAAAGTCGAGAAAAGGCCGCCTCGAGGCAATATTCGACTTGAACGCCTCATACTCGGCATCATTCCAATTCGCTCCTTTATTCCCTTTGGGTTCCCCCAGCAAGGTATCGACGGTGATTCCGAGCATTTCAAGAACGGGACCATATACTTTCGTAAACTGGCCCTTTTCGTCTTGCTCCCAGTACCAGTCGGACGCCAGCTCCGTCAAGCGGCGAAAGCGCGCCTCGCTCTCGCGTAGTTCTGCAGTTCGCTCAGCGACCGTGCGCTCCAGTTCCTCGTTATAATTTTTAAGCTTTTTATATAGCAGGCGAACTTCAAGCATATTGTGAATCCGGGTCTGGACTTCGACGAGATCGAATGGCTTGCTCACAAAATCCTTTGCGCCTGCTTGCAGCGCGCGAAGCTTATGCCCCGGTTGGGCGGTGATCACCAGCACAGGGAGATAGCCGTGCGTTTCGATCTGCTTCAGCCCTTCCAGCACCTGAAAGCCATCCATTCCCGGCATCTGCAAATCAAGCAGTATCAGATCGTATCTGTTATCCCGGTATAGATCACATACCTCCCGCGGATTCATCGTTGACGCTACTTGCGCGTAACCTGCATCACTTAACATCTGCTCAAGCAAGCGGACATTTGCGTCTTGATCATCAACAATCAGGATCGTCGCGTTGAGAATGTCTGGTTTGCTAATCATTTATTCCAGCCCTGCCTTCTTTCAATTGATCAATTTCTTAAGTATTTATACTATACCCATTTGCATGTATAGGTGACATGCAAAAGTGGTTAATATGCTTTTCAATTTTCATTAACTGATCTGATGGCTTGGCGGTTCTGCCTACCGCTGCTTTCAGCAAAATCGCGGCTCCCCAAAGCTTCCGGGTAAAAGCTCCTAAAGTGAAATAAAGAGAAATTCAGACGTTCACTCGTACCGAAAACCGGTATGTATTCTTGTTTGCCTGCTTTGCCTCCAGCAGAGCGGCATCCGCATTCTTCAACAGCGTGTTTACATCTTTGCCGTGAAGGGGATAAAGTCCTACACCTGCACTTGCTGTCACGGAAACCTCGCTTCCTTCAAGATTGTAAGGTTGCGAGAGCACTTTTATTACTTTTTCTGCCGTCAGTTCCACTCCCTCAATGCTGTTTACGTGCGGCATCGCGATCACGAACTCGTCACCCCCCGGGCGCGCCACCGTATCCTCTTGGCGCACTGCTGCTACAAGGCGCGCGGCAACGAGTTTTAGAAGCAGGTCACCTGCATCGTGTCCCATGGTGTTGTTGATCTGCCGGAATCCATCCAGATCCAGGTATACGACCGCCATAATGCCGTCGTTTCTTTTTGCATGGATAATTGCCTGCGACACTCTTTCCACCAGAAGCCTCCGGTTGGCGAGCCCCGTCAAGGGGTCATGCAACGCTCGGAATTCCTGCGTCTTCGCATGATTGCGCGCCTTCTGGTGAAGTAACCGCACTTCCAGCAGGTTATGAACGCGGGCGAGCACTTCAGCCATATCAAACGGTTTACTCACGAAGTCTTTCGCTCCGGACTGGAGCGCGCGAAGCTTGGCATCCGGGTTCGCTGTTATAACCAGGACGGAAAGATATCCGTCCGACTCGATTTCCCTGAGCGCATCCAGTACCTGAAACCCGTCCATTCCCCCCATTTTCAGGTCGAGCAGAATCAGATCGTAGCGATTCTTTTTATGCAATTCATGAACCTTGAACGGGTCGGTCGTGGAGGTGACGCAGGTATAGTTTGCAGCGGCAAGCATGTGTTCCAGCAACTGGACATTTTGTTCCTGATCGTCAACGATCAGGATTTTCGCCTCACGAATTTCGGATTCACTGACCATATA
>DASSHJ010000277.1:0-6555 GCA_035692965.1 Nitrosospira sp.
GGAAAGCCCTTCCGCTTGCGCCAGTAAGGCAAGGTGTCCGCGTGGCAGAAAAGCGTAGCGCCCTTCCAGAACTGCGGGTATTCCAGAAACGTCGTCATCGCCCGCTCGGAGTGATCGTCCAGGCTGCCCATCGCATCCACGAAGGCCGTGAACGCATCCGGCTTTTCCCGGAACTGCCACTGAGCCTCATCCCGGATCGCGCACCAGCCCTTTTCACCGCTCAGCGCGTGAATCTCGCTGAAGTCCGCATCCATCGCGTTGCGCTGGCCTTCCGGCAATTCCAGCCATGCTTCAAACAGCGGCTCTATGTGGATTCCCTTCATTGCCGCAAAATCCAGCCCTGCCAATACGTCATGCGCCTCGAAATATCGCGCCAGCAGCCGGTTCGGCATCTGCCGGAAAAAGTCTCGCGTGGAGTAGTGACGGCCCATATCCCCTCCGCCATCAGCGCAAACCCGGCGCGCTCTGGGACATAGTAGGATGTTGCTGTACTCAACAATAGCGCAGATTTGCATCATGAGAGCAGCATTCTGACGTTGCCGGAGCCAGTCACCAATCTTTGCGGGGCCTTTTGAGACCGCATTCACCAGAGTCACCGCCGAAGCCGAAGGTTTTTCTTCCATCATGCTCGAACAGTTTGTCAAGCGCATTGCCGAAACCACGCGCCGCGCGAAAAGCGAGGCATCATTACAAATCAAACTGGAAACCATTCTCGCGGAGTTGCTCTCCCTCTATGGCATTGACTACCAACCGTCCGTCAATGAAACTCTGAGCAGCCAAGGATTATCGCAGGTTGATTCGACACGGCCAGATAGCCTTTTCGGTCACGTTGTCCTGGACTATAAAGCGCCGGGCCTTCTCAAAAACACGAAGGAATTACGCAAGGCGAAAAGACAAATCACGGGCTATCTCGACAACGTTACCGCCAAAGACCGCGTGACGGAGGCTCAGAAGTGGGCGGGAATCCTTTGGGACGGCGCGTCAATCACGTTCTGCCATTCAGATGGACGAGGTTGGCAGTGGAGCGGCCCATTCCCGGTTTCCGAAGCCTCCCTTCTGAGGCTAATTGGAAACTACCGAGCACTGAAGCGTAAGCCCCTAACCGCACGATTGCTGGCGCAGTCTTTTGGAAAAGAATCTGATGTTGCCCGCGCTGCGATAACAACAATGTGTGACCACCTCAGCAAGCCCCGACACCGCACCACCATGCTTTACCGGGAATGGAAGAGGCTCTTTGAGCAGGTATCCACATTTGGACTAGACCAACTTCCCGCCTTGAAGGCTTGGGCCGCCTCTTTGGGAATTGCGACAAAAGACGCCTCTCAGATTCTCTTTGCGATTCACAGCTATTACGCGCTCGTTGTGAAACTGCTTACCTCCGAGCTTCTCACAACGATTAACCCGGTTGCCGTGGAATCCATTTGTCAACAGATGGCAAATTCCTCCGTGGCGCGACTGTACCAACTTCTTGCGGACCTGGAAAATGGAAACTATTGGCACAGTCTCCGCATAAGCAACTTTTTGGAAGGGGACTTCTTTAGCTGGTACACGAACGAGCGGTCAAACGCTCTCGCTGCCGCCATTCAGGAAGTTGCGGCGGAGCTTTTGCAATTCGAGCCTGCAACGTCCCTAATAAAGCCCTAGGCAATCAGAGATTTGCTGAAAGAGTTTTACACGACGCTAGTAGACGAACAAATCCGGCATGACCTGGGCGAATACTACACTCCTGATTGGCTTGCACAGCGCGTACTAGATTCGGTCCACTATGAGGGTGACCTAGATTCAACGGTGCTTGATCCCTCATGCGGCTCGGGCACATTCCTCTTGGAGTGCATCAATCGAATACGTGCGCGGGCCGATGCGGCGGGGACTGAGCGCCAAAAGCTCTTGCGCATACTTCTGAGTCGCGTCAAGGGAATGGACCTCAACCCCCTCGCCGTCATCTCTGCCCGCGCCAATTTCATTTTGGCCGCTGCTGATTTGATTTTCAGTGTGGGCGATGATCTGGAGTTACCCATCTACCTTGCGGACTGCATCAATGTTCCCGTCAAGTCCAGAGCCGAAGATGGCCTTGAAGTGCTTACCTTCCCGCTGGACACGGAGCTTGGCCGCAAGACATTTGAGATTCCGAACATTCTTATCGAAACAAAGGTTCTCGGGAAAGTCCTATTGTCTTGTGAGGATGCAATCAACGAAGGGCGCTCCGAAAGCTCTTTCCTCGCAGCTATTCGAGGTATTTCCGCTGTGAAGCAAAATCTTGATGTGCGCGTGGAATCTCGCTTGTCAAACCTGTTCCAAATTGTTTCGGGTTTGGAGCAACAGAAGTGGAATCGCATTTGGTGCCGCATCATAAAGAACAGCTTTTCCCCGAACGGTTTCATCGACCAAGTGGATTTTCTTGTTGGCAATCCACCATGGGTTAGATGGAGCCGCCTACCCGTTTTTTATCGTGAGCGCGTCAAGGACTTTTGCAATTACTACGGCCTTGTTTCAGGCAGAGGGTACACTGGCGGAATCGAAACCGACATTTCAACCGTGGTGCTATACAGCGCGGCGGATCACTGGTTGAAGCGCGGCGGCAAAATCGGTTTGCTAATTACCTGGACAGTATTCAAATCTGGTTCAGCGCGGGGATTCCGGCTCGGGAGCCTTCCGGGGGATGCAGGGCTGAGGATGACGGCACTGTCTGATCTTCGGAGTATCCAGCCTTTTCCAGATGCCACAAATGAAACCTCCATATATCTTGCGACAAAGGTTGGCGCAACGAAGGATGCAAAGTTCAAGAGCATACCCACTGAGACGTGGACACCGAAAGGGTCTGGCCGGATCAACCCGCGTGCAAGTCTCACTTCCGTTCTAGACAGCGTGTCAATCACCCAAGGATTTGCTTTCCCCGTCTCCGATTGGGGTTCACCACTTTGGACAGGTGATAAAAGTCGCTTCGATGAGTCGCGTAATTTGCAAGGACGTTCACCGTACTTGGACAACGCGCACCGGGGAACCATATCCGATCTTGCAAGGGTTTATTGGGTCAAGGTTGAGAAGTATGCCTCCGAAACGAATCGGGCGCTGATAAGAACGTTGACTGTTGATGAGTTTTCCGGAGCCACTGAGATTGAACCCACGAAAGCGGCATGGATTGAGGCTGATTTGCTCCATCCGCTGATTCGTGGCCGCGACCTTGGGCGCTATTGCTTCGAGACTGACCAGTGGTATCAGATCATTCCAAACACGCACTACGAAAACGTTGATGATGAAGAGACATTCGCGGCAACGCGGCCGCTTGCCTTTGCGTACTTCTCGAAATACAAAGAGCTTCTTTTGAAGCGGTCAACGTACCGGCGGTTTCAAAAACACCTGCCCTTCTACGTCATCTACTGCGTAGGTGACTACAGCTTCAAGAAATGGAAAGTGGCTTGGATGGAGCAGCAAGACCCCGCGTCATTTCGCTGCGCGGTTGTGGCGGATCAACCCCCTTCAGCGTTACCCCACAAAGTTGTTGTTCCCGATCACAAGCTCTATTTCATCGACGCAGAGAGCAAGAACGAAGCGCATTACGTGGCTGCATATTTGAACTCTCATCCGGTTCGCACTTGGCTTGGGGGATTTTTGCACGGAAAACAAATTGCCACCACAATTTTTGAGTTCATGCGGGTTCCAAAGTTTGATCCCGAAGACCCCAACCACGTTCGCATATCTGAAATTTCTCTGCAAGCTCACAAGACGCGGACCAAGAATTTCAGCACAAAGCCGCTGTCAGAGGAATACGAAAAGGAATTGGCCGAACTCGTTCGGGCAGTCGCATGGACGCGCCAAACCGGCTCTGCGTCGTTCGTAAAAGGCAAACCGTAGTCCATCGACTCTCAAATGGGGTCACAGCAGTTCCGATGGCCCCTACCCCGGACAACTTATCCGATTGCCGGTTTCTGCCTACATTGGCAAAAATAGAACTGCCGCGTTGCCTTGTGCTTCCCGCTGGTGCGAAAACTCCAGGGTCTCGGCAATCGAGCAAGGCGCGGCGTTGCCTTACTCTATAAGTGAAGTGATTAAGAATTAAGGGGGACAAAGAGCCATGGATGAGGCGGAGATGCAAGCGGAGCTTGAGCGCCTGCGGGCGGAGAATGCCCAACTCAAGAGCAAGGGGAAGGGCGGCATCAGTCTCAAGGTGAGCGAGAAGGGCGCGGTTTCCCTCTATGGCATGGGCCGCTTCCCGGTCACGCTTTATAAAGAGCAGTGGCTGCGCCTGCTGGCCAGCGCGGCTGAAATCGAGGCATTCATCCGTGAAAACGAGCCGCAGTTGAAAACCAAGGAATAATCCCCTGGGCCGCGCAAGCTGCTCAAGGGGTCTCAGCTTTTCCCGATGCCGCGCCCCCGGACAACTAACCCGATTGCCCGTTTCCGCCAGCGTCACATATTCAAAAAAATAGAAAAACGCCTGTGTGCCGACCGAACAACCTGGCCCGCGCGCGATTGATTACCCACCCCTTGAGAACGCAATGCCGCCCCTCGTGCTGCAACAGATGCGGGCCACCAGCTTGAATTGTTGTTGCCGATGGTGCATCCAGCGGCGACGTGCGCGCCAGAATCGCCCAGCATCAAGCCCTGCGGCTAGACCTGGCAAAACGGCTCAAGCGCCATTCCGCTGGGGGTACATTTGAGGGTACGCAGTCTGGCGCTAATTTGCATGTAACTGATTAATAGAGACTTGCATCTTTAATATGAATCCCTCTCCCCCGCCATAGAGTCTTGCTAGAGCGTCCCAGAACATCCAATTTTCAAATCAAAACAAGCTGAAAACAAGGGAGATATTGCCTTTAGGCGTCCATCGGGGTACTATGAAAGCCACATTCCCGTGGGGGTACTTTTGGGGGTATGTTGAAATTCCCCTGGGGGTATCTTCCCAAACAGGCGATTGGAGGCTCTCCCCCGGTCACGCGAGCGCGATTTCTACTCGTCGAGGGGCCACTTCAGAATCAGAACGTGGTCATCCATATTCGAGCGAAACGCCTGGCTCCTCTCTCGAACCAGCCCATCGGCATTCGGTCTCATGACTTACATTGAATCTGCCTGCCACCCAGGAATCTCCAGTTATGGCTGGCAGAGAAAGACGGGCAGGTCGCGGGCCCCCGAGAAAACTGAGTGGCCGATGTTGGTTTCTGGCAGGAACGGAATCTTTCAGATAGGAATGACTCCGAAGGCGACGGCGGCAATTGTCATGACGACCGATGCGGCGAAAAGGTAGGGTATGGCAAACTTCTGGTGATCGCCCAGTTCCACCCCGGCAAGTCCCACCAGCAGAAACGTTGCCGGCGTCAGTGGGCTGATCGGGAAGCCGGTGGTCATCTGCCCCAGAACAGCGGCCTGCGCCATATGAACCGGGGCGACGCCCAATACTTTGCCTGCACCCGCGAGGACGGGCAATAAGCCAAAGTAGAACGAATCCGGGTCAAATATCAAACTGAGGGGCATTGAAACCAGTCCCAGTACAAAGGGCATTTGCCCTGCCATTCGAACAGGAACATGCGAGGCGACTGATTTCGCCATTGCCGTCAGCATCCCGGTTCCTCCCAGAATGCCGGTGAAGGCCCCGGCGGCAAATAGAACTGCCGCCATCAGCAGAGCGGCCCGGGCATGGGCATCAATGCGCTCAGCCTGTTGTTTTAAATTTGGATAGTTGACCGTAAGCGCCAGAACCGTGCCGCACATGAATACCGTCGCCGGTTCCAGCCGCAGACCAACCATGGCGACAATCAGACCGATTGTGAGGATGAGATTGAACCAGAAGCAGCGGGGCCTGCGCAACTGGAGTTCCTCCTCGGTCAGATGCCGGATAAACGCCTCTGTCGCCTTTCCTTTTTGGTTCAGGCCGAGCCGCCGTGCCTCGCGCGCGCCCATCCACCATGCAACCGCAAAGACGTACACCAGGCCTACCAACTGCACCGGCGCCAGGGGATTGAAGATTGCGGTGATGGGAATATGAAGGGCCGCCGAAGCGCGGATCATGGGCCCGGTCCATGGCAGGAAGTTCACACCCGCGGCCAATGCGGCGGCACAGGCCAGAACCCTCCGGTCCATCTTCAGGCGATCGAAAAGTGGCAGCATGACCGGGATGGTGACCAGAAATGTGACCGCGCCCGATCCATCCAGGTGCGCAAGCAAGGCAAGCAGCGCCGTTCCCACCACGATGCGCGATGGAGAGAGGCCGACAGCACGCAGAATTCGATCGATGATCGGATCGAGCATTCCCGCGTCGGTCATCACCCCAAAATACAGGATTGCGAAGATGAACATCGCCGCAACCGGGGCAACATTTTGGATTCCATGACCGATGAAGATTGCGGTTTTGCCGCCGAAGCCGCCAGCCAGAGACGCCAGCACCGGAAAAGTGATCAGGGCAACGATCGGCGACAAGCGCCGCGTGAGAATCGTGACCAGCATCAGCACGATAGCGGCAAGGCCCAGGATGGCTAGCATTTGGTTATCGGCGTGACTCCGTTTCGCCGGTTGAGGAATCGCCCGGCCGCACGCTTCTCCCTTCCGGCGTCAGCGTGGCCC
>DASSHJ010000278.1:0-2780 GCA_035692965.1 Nitrosospira sp.
CTGAGGGCCTGACCATCTTGCTTTTCAACTGACTCCTCCTGTGCTATGCAGGAGGAGTTGAACACCGAGCCGAATCTCCCGTACTCCCTTCACTGCTTCCTCCCTTCAAGCCCATCATTTCTCCGAAGCGGACCGTGCGTCCGGGCCCCCAGAGCGGGTTGAAAACCAATGTGTTCCTGGGGAACAGCATGATTACGGTAGACCCGAGCTGAAACTGACCCATTTCATCCCCCTTTTCAAGCACGATATTGCTCGAATCATACCGCCAATCCCGGGTTTCTCCAGACCGCGGCGGATTTACCACGCCATGCCATACCGTTGAGATGCTACCGACGATGGTTGCTCCCACCAGAATCATGACAAATGGCCCGCAGTCAGTTTCAAAAACTGAGATCACCCGTTCGTTGCGAGCGAAGAGCCCGGGAACACCGCGAACTGTTCCCGGGTTGACGGAGAACAGGCTGCCTGGAACATGAATCATCCGGAGGAGCCTACCTTTGCACGGGATGTGCACCCGATGGTAATCCCTTGGGCTCAGGTAGATGGTGGCGAAATTACCTCCATAAAACTTTCCTGCCAGTGTCTCGTCGCCTCCCACGAGGGCGGTGGCCGAGTAGTTGTGCCCTTTGGCCTGGAATATGCGATCGCCCGAGATAACCCCAAGCTGACTTATCGTTCCATCCGCCGGACAGACGTAATCCGCTGTGTCGATAGGCCTTGCCTCGGCAAGCAGAGAGCGCGTAAAGAAATCGTTGAACGTCCGATAGCTGCGAATATCAGGATTTACCGCTTCGTCCATATTGACGCCGTAACGCCCGATAAACCAGCGGATGATGAGGGTGGTCCCAAGGCCCGCGCTGGCATTGGCGATATGGCCTGCCAGAACCGTCATGGCCTGCTTGGGCATCAGATACTGGGGCAATACGGAAAAAGATGAACTGAACACTCAGAAGGCCTTTTAAAAAACGCGATTATAGTTCAAGTCTTGATACCCGGACGAGGTAGAGCTTACATTCCTGTTCAGCCTGATGCTTTTAACGATTTTCGGTCCGATTTTCACCGATATCACCCCTTACATCCGTGCTCTCTTGTATGACAGAAGCAGGTGAAAAAAAATCCATATTGCCTTCGCTTCCAAGCAGCATCTCCACAATTGCATCAACCCGAGAAGAACAGACGACACATTTCCGAAGTGTATCTTGAGACACTTGGAACGGCGGCTGCCGAAGCCAGGGGAAATGGAAGGACTGCTTGAAAACCAAGCGTCAGCGGGTCGCAAGTTCCTTCAGCCCATCCGTCAGTTCCAGCTGTGCTTTTCTTTCCCGCTGCTGCGCTTCCCACATGCGCGCATACAGGCCGCTTGTTTCCAGTAATTCCCGATGCTTTCCCCGCTCGGCAATGCGCCCATTGTCCATGACGAGAATCTCGTCAGACTCGACAATAGTGGAGAGCCTGTGTGCAATTGTCAGCGTAGTGCGGTTCCTGGCGATTCGCTTTAGCTCTGCCTGGATGGCTTTTTCGGAGTTCGAGTCCAATGCCGAGGTCGCTTCGTCGAAAATCAGGATCGAGGGGTTCTTGAGAATGGCGCGCGCAATCGCGACGCGCTGCTTTTCGCCACCGGATAGTTTCAGGCCGCGCTCGCCGACGGTCGTCTGGTATCCTCCAGGAAGTTTTTCTATAAACTCATGGAGATGCGCTGATTTCGCAGCGGCGATGACTTCCTCACGTGTTGCCTCCGGACGCCCATAGGCAATGTTGTAATAGATACTGTCATTGAAAAGAACAGCATCCTGGGGGACGATACCTATCGCAGCCCGCAAGCTTTTTTGCGTGACGTCCCGGATGTCCTGTCCGTTTATCAGAATGCGTCCCGACGTAACGTCGTAGAAGCGGAACAGCAACCGTGCCAGGGTCGATTTGCCGGAACCGCTGTGTCCCACGACCGCCACGTTCCTGCCGGATGGAATCTTGAAGGTGACATCAAAGAGAATTTGTCGGTTAGGCTCGTAGGCGAAATCGACGTGCTCGAAGCAAATCCCCGCGTTGTCGCCTATGAGATCCACCGCTCCAGGCTTATCCCTGATTTCTTCGTGCTGCTCCAGCAAATCGAACATCTTTTCCATGTCCGCGAGGGAGTGCTTGATTTCGCGGTAAACGAAACCTAGAAAATGCAGCGGCATGTAGAGTTGCAACATGAAAGCATTGATGAGCACCAGGTCGCCCAACGACATCGTTCCGTTAATGACGCCTTCAGCAGCCAGAGTCAGCAGCAGGGTAACGCCGATTGCGATAATCGCGCTTTGCCCCGAGTTAAGAAGGGCAAGCGAAGTCTGGTTGCGCACCGCAGCGGTCTCCCAGTTCCGCATATGCTCGTCGTAGCGGCGCGCTTCCCAGGACTCGTTGCCAAAGTACTTGACGGTTTCATAGTTCAGCAGACTGTCGATCGCCTGGGTGTTGGCTTTGGAGTCCATGTCGTTCATCGTGCGACGGAAAATCATGCGCCATTCGGTGACGATCAGTGTAAGTGCGATATAAGCAACCAAGGTACCCAGGACAATGACGGAGAACCAGATGTCGTATCTCGACAACAGTATCGCGGCGACCAGCCCGATTTCCAGGAAGGTTGGCAGGATGTTGAACAACATGAAATTAAGCAGAAAGGAAATGCCTCGCGAACCACGCTCGATATCGCGAGAAACTCCCCCCGTTTGCCGTTCCAGGTGGAAGCGTAACGACAGCGCGTGGAGGTGGCCGAAAACCTTGATGGCAACGCGCCGGAT
>DASSHJ010000279.1:0-3817 GCA_035692965.1 Nitrosospira sp.
GTCGACGACGCGACAGTGATGATCGAGAACATCGATACTCACCTGGAAATGGGCAAGGAACTCGATGAGGCAATCATCGATGCGGCAAACCAGATCGTTATTCCAACGCTGCTCGCCACATTATGCATATGCATTGTCTGGTTGCCGCTGTTCACGCTTTCCGGCGTATCGGGCTATCTGTTCAAGCCAATGGCGCTGGCGGTGATATTTGCCATGCTGGCATCCTTCATCCTGTCACGTACGCTTGTGCCGACCATGGCGAAATATCTTATCAAGCATCCTCACGCAGAAGGGCACGGAGAAGGACACACAGAAGGACACGGAAAGGAAGGCGGCCATAGCGAGGAAAAGCCGGCGGGAAAGTTTGCAGGTTTTCAGCAGAAATTAAAGAGCCCCTTTGCGTTTTTTACCCGTGCTCAGGAGGGGTTCGAGAGAAGCTTTCTTCGATTCTGTGGCAGGTATGGGGGGCTGCTCGAACGAACAGTTGAAAATCGCGGCCGGTTCGCAACGGTCATGCTGGCTTTCGCCCTTGTCTCTTTAATTCTTTTCTACTTCAACGGCCGCGATTTTTTCCCGGAGGTCAGGTCAGGAACCGTACAAATGCATTTGCGTGGACCTCTTGGCACGCGGATGGAATCCATAAATCGCATCGCCACTCTCGTTTCGAATGATATTCAGCGAATGCTTCCCGGGCAGGTTGAAGGCATCGTCAGCAATTGCGGCTTACCCGTCGGGCCGCATAATCTGGCGTTTATTCCGACGCCCACGATCGGAACGCAGGACTGCGATCTGACGATCACCCTGTTCAACGATAAATCTGCGGTGTGGGATATCCGGAAAATTCTCCATGACGGTCTGAAAGCACGTTATCCGGGAACTGAATTCACATTTCAGCCAGCCGATCTGATAGCAAAAATTCTGAATTTCGGTGCGCCTTCTCCGATTACTGTTCAGGTTAACGGGATGGATATATACGCAAACTACGAATACGCACGCAAATTGCAAGGCAGGCTGCGTAAAATCGCTGGTTCCTCCGACGTGGTGATCCAGCAAACCATGCGCACGCCCACCATGTTTATTGAAGGCCAAAGGACCTATGGACTCGGTGTTGATAGGAGCGAATCGGATATTGCCCTGAATATGCTGATAACGACTAACGGAACCCAGCAGATCGACCAGAAATACTGGCTGGATCTGAAGACGGGCATGTCATACCAGATCAACATCTATCAGCCTCAACCGCAAGTCTCGAGCATCAATGAGTTGAACAGGATTCCTGTCAAGCCAGTGGGGGAGGGAGGCCTGGATCAGAATTATCAGCTTCTGGGCAATCTGACGAAGAAATCGCCGGTAGGCACCCCCGGCCTGGTCACCCACAGGGGCATCATGCCGTTGATTGAAGTGTATGTATCCGCCGAAGGGCGGGGGCTGGGCGACGTGCTGGATGAGGTCAAGAAAATCGTCGCGGAGATGGACGAAGAAGTACCCCGCGGCTCCGATGTCCAAATCGCCGGCCAGGCCGCGAATATGGTTACGACCTATGGCGAACTACTTATCGGCCTTGTAGCGGCTGTGGTGCTGATCTATCTCATGCTTGTCATCAATTTTCAATCATGGCTGATTCCCTTCATCATCATTACAGCACTGCCCGGCGCTTTGGCCGGCATTGCCTGGGCCCTGTTCCTGACCCAGACGAATATTTCGGTTCCGGCCCTGACAGGCGCCATCATGGCCATGGGAACGGCCACGGCAAATTCCATACTTGTCGTGTCCTATGCGTTGGAGCGTATCGAAAAGCACGGCGACCCTCTGCTAGCCGCCGTTGAGGCCGGAAAAGCCCGGATTCGTCCTGTTCTCATGACCGCAGCAGCCATGATCATGGGTATGCTTCCGATGGCGATGGGAGGATCCACCAATGCGCCGCTGGGCCGTGCAGTTATTGGCGGCTTGACGTTTGCAACCATATATACCCTATTCTTTGTCCCGGCTGTGTATGCCATCATGTATACACGAAGCGTTCCTAAAGACAAGGAAAGCGTTCCTGGCGACAAGGAAATCGTTCCTCAACTCGGAAATTCCTGATATGAAAAAACTAGGCCAAAAAACTACGATGATTTTTGCCATCGTTCTCGGTGTTGTCTATATGGGCTACCGAGTGATTGAATCCAGGGCCGATATGGCTTCTTTAACAGAACAAGCAGCGGAAAATGACGTTCCGACGGTTGCCATCGTCCACGCCGAGCCGCTGCCTGCCAAGGAAACCATTCAGCTTCCAGGTACCATTGAGGCCTGGTTTCAGGCGCCAATCTATGCCCAGGTATCCGGTTACGTCAAAATGTGGCATAAGGATTGGGGGGCGAGAGTCCAAAAAGGCGATATCCTTGCCGAAATCAACGCCCCCGCGCTCGATGCCCAATATAGGCAAGCCAAGGCGGATTTGGCGTCGGAAATAGCCCTTTATGATCTCGCTGAACTTACTGCCAACCGATATATAGCCTTGCGCAAAAACCAGGCCGTATCCGAGCAGGCGATTTCGGTAAAAGTGGCGGAGGCAAAAGCGCAACTGGCAAAGGTTAATGCGGCCAAGCAAAATGTCCGTAACTATGAAGCATTGATTAACTTTAAAACAATTGTGGCGCCCTACGACGGGGTGGTCATTAACCGTGCCATCAATGTGGGAGACTACATCAATAAGGAAGGTACTATCAGTACGCCCCAAGGTGACATTCGCAATCTTTATACTGTCGCGGACATCAGGCGGTTGCGCTTGTTTGTAAGCGTGCCTGAGCGGTTTGGCGCACTTATGCATGATGGCCTGAAAGCCGACCTGACGGTGCCGCAATTTCCCAATAGGCATTTCACTGCCGAGTTTCTGACCACTGCTCGTGGCTTCGATGTGAGTACACGTACGGTGGTCACGCAATTCGTGATTGAAAATGAAGAGAAGGATCTGTGGCCCGGCTCCTATGCATCAGTCAACCTGACCGTGGATGTTCAGAATAAACACCTCTCTATCCCATCCAGCTCACTCGTATTTGATGAGATGGGGACGCGAGTGGCCGTGGTGGATGACGACAACATCGTTCACTTCAAGCCGATCAAAATAAGCAGAATTCTCGACGCTACTGTGGAATTAACCGAGGGTGTCTCAACAGAGGATCGGATTATAAACAATCCCAGCGCCGCCATACTTGATGGTGACAAGGTAGCCATTGTAGAGCCTGCACCGGGGTATGACCTGATCAATAAACCAAAAGAGAAGGTCTCGGCGTCATCGAAACCAGACTCGCATGCAGAAATGCCAGATACGAAGTTAAAACAAGCGTCACAGGGATCACACGCACAATGACTCATTTGACTATGATTGACTTGCGACGTAAAAAAAGAATGTATATTTCAAACCTCTGTCGTCTCGGCGCGAGATTTGGGAGTTTTTTATTCCTGGCAACCAGCTTGGCAGCTTGCAGCAGTCTTCCCTTTCCTGCGTTCAATCTGTCACCCACTTATAAATCGCCTGAATTTGTTGTTCCGGATTCTTGGGAGGGAACGAGTTCTTTTGTCAAGGCTAGGCCGTCGGATGACGCGCTGCGGCCCGACTGGTGGAAGCTATATGACGATCCGGTTCTAAACAGCCTTGTAGAGCAGGGGATGTTAGCCAATCCAGACTTGCAGGCAGCAGCTGAACGGTTCGTTCAAGCGCGCGATATAATGATGAAGGCGCGGTCTCGATATTTTCCCCAACTTGGCTTTGATTTCGGTGCGAATAATAATAGGCAATCCGATCATAGCCTCTTTCGTGCTCCTGGAGAACCTAATA